>CAWUTW010000089.1:0-9367 GCA_963925585.1 uncultured Polynucleobacter sp.
TTACCTTGCCGATCTTGCAACGTCTGATCACAGCAGCTCCGCCAGTAGCTGGTGCGCGTCGCGTGATTCGCGCATTGATTTTGACGCCGACCCGTGAACTAGCTGCGCAGGTCCATGAATCCGTCATGACCTACGGCAAGTACACCAAACTTAAATCCGCCGTTATTTTTGGCGGCGTTGGCCCTAACCCACAACTGAAAGCCATCGAAAGTGGTCTGGATATCCTGGTGGCGACGCCCGGCCGCTTACTAGATTTCATGGGCCAAAATGCAGTCTCACTCAAAGGCGTTGAAATTCTTGTGCTGGATGAGGCAGATCGCATGCTGGACATGGGATTTTTGCGCGATATTAAGAAAATATTGGCGGCTTTGCCAAAGCAACGCCAAAACCTACTGTTCTCTGCCACCTTCTCTACCGAGATTAAAGCCTTAGCAGATGGTCTTCTCAATTCCCCAGCCCTGATTGAGGTAGCCCGTAGCAATAGCACCAACGAGGCCATTGCCCAAATAATTCATCCAGTAGACCGCACTGCCAAGCACCCTTTGTTAGCGCACTTGATCAAATCCAATAAATGGGAGCAAGTGCTTGTCTTCACACGGACCAAGCATGGTGCCAATAAGCTAGTAACGCAATTAGAAAAGGATGGCATTACGTGCATGGCCATCCATGGCAATAAAAGCCAATCTGCTCGGACTAAGGCCTTGGCCGACTTTAAAGCCGGTAAGTTAACGGCGTTGATTGCTACCGACATTGCTGCCCGCGGTATTGATATTGATCAGCTGCCCCACGTCGTTAACTATGACTTGCCAAATGTGCCAGAAGATTACGTCCACCGCATCGGCCGTACTGGTCGCGCTGGCTCCAATGGCGTTGCGGTTTCCCTGGTGTGCGTCGACGAGCATCAAATGCTGCGTGACATTGAGCGACTCATCAAACTAACCTTACCGCAGGAAGTGATCGCCGGATTTGAGCCGGATCCACATGCCAAGCCTCAGCCTATACAGTTGCGTAGCGGTCAGGGACAAGGACAAGCCCAGCGACAAGGTCGAGGTCAGGGACAGGCAAGCAAAAAACAATCGGTTGGCTCATCAAGGCCGAGTAATGCACCACGCCGTACGCAATCGAGACCAGCGCGTAAGGCCAGTTAAGTATCTAAGCCGCGCAGCAGTTGAAAAATTTCGCGGTAGGCTTTGGGAGGCTTGCCCTGCTCTTTTTCTTTTCGTGCATTACGAATCAGCGTTCGGATGTTTTGTACGTCCAAGTCCGGAAAGCACTCAATCAGCTGAGTAAACGCAGCATCGTCGGCAATGAGTCGATCGCGCAATGCTTCGAGCTGGTGCAACTTTGCTGTCTCAACTTTTCCAGGGCCTTCAATAATTTCCAGGCGCTTTTCAATCGCAGCAATTTCCTCTGCATCGAGTGCGCGCATCAATTTGCCGAGATACTGTTTATGGCGCCGCAGGGCTTCAAATGTTTTAATCTTTTGGGTTTGCGCAATCGCATCGCGAATGTTTTCTTCGAGGGGAACGCTCTTCAGTGCATCGCTACTTAACTTTGATAACACTTCGGCCAATTTTTGGCGCTCTGTCATCTCGCGTTTTAACTCTGACTTGCTCGGGCCTAGATCGTCTTCTTCGGGTTTGAATGGCATAGGGCGTATTTTAGTCGCAATCCGACCCAGTACCGCCGGCTCCGCCTCAGGCCTTTGGTTTAGACGATTTATTGGGTGAGATTAAATCGCGTACGTGGTGCGCTATCTTTAGCGTACTCGCTGCAAACACCACCAGCTTACGAGCACCTGCTGGCTGATAGCTTGCCAATAAGGCAAAAGCAGCATACAGCAGAACATGATTGTTTTGAATGAGCTGAAGTACCCCAAGACCGCGATCGATCCATGCAAATGGCTTTTGCCACACGCGCATATCGGCTGCAATGGTAGCGCGCTGCGCTACTGATTCAGCAATCAAGCGCTGCTGCCGCTCTAATAGCTGGTGTAAGCGTGCGCTCATGCTAAATGATCTCGGTCTTTTACTAGCTCACTCAAGCTGGCCTCAAATAATCTCGGCATCGCATTCATTTGGGCGCGCACAAACAAGGCCAAGATGATCCCGATGGACAAAAAGCCGCCTGCCATTAAAGTCAGTACCAATATGCGATGGGTGTCCCAATACAAAACCACAATCAAGATGGCAAGCAGTACAAGGCCAAACAATAGGCTAAAGAGCGCGACGATGACGAGCACTAAAACGGAAAGCAGTCGTTGCCAGCCAATCTGAATGTCACTGGAAAATAACTCCAAGCGCGTTTGAATAATCTCAAGTGCAGTCGAGCCTAGGCTTTTAATCGATGAAAGCATTGCCTCTACTGACATGCGGATTCCTTTTAGCGACGGCTAATTAATAGGCCAATCAGTAAACCTAGGCCTGCTGCAATTCCAACGGATTGCCATGGCTTCTCATGGACGTAGGTATCGGCATCGGCTGCAACGGCTTTGGCTTTTGCAGTTAACTCATCCTGCACATCCATCAAGTTAGTTTTTGCTTGCGCCAATGAATCCTGTGCTTGCGCTCGAATCTGCGCTACAGCTTCGCCGCCTTGATTCTCGGTCGCATCCAGTAGCGCCTCGGCATCTGCTACCAAAGCCTTAAAGTCGGCTAGCAATTGCGCTGTATCAACTGGCTCTTTGGCAGGCTTACTCACATTGGGTGTGTGGGTGGTGGTCATTCTTTTTCCTCTTTAATGCATTAGCAATACCGTCATGCCCGCATTGCCCATCTTAAACTGACTTAAGTGCTGTTTTAGGTTAGCGCGGCGTTTAATAACTGCCTGGTAGCCACTGCTGCCAAGCGCTAGATCCTCACCAAAATAGTACTCGTCTACCCGATCCGAAAAATAATTCTGTTCAAGAGCATCGCGCACCCCCCATTTAATCTTGCCGCCAGAGCCGCTCGAGCCGTAGCCATGAATCACAATTAAAGCCCGAATACCAGCCTCACTGGCAGCGCGTACCTGCTGCGTCAGGCGCTCCAAGGCCTCTTCTGCAGTTGGGCCGCCCGACTCTAGGTTAATGACCACGGTATCGGTGAGGGCCTGCGGTAAATCCGTACTACCGCAGTGCAGGCAATTACCCATTAATGGTCTGGGATTACCGCATTCAAGGCACTCTGCTGGCAGCGTCCGCTGGATTTTAGGCATTTGGGCACTATACCGAAGGAAACGCGTTTGAAGAGGAAAAGAAAAAGGGGTGAGCCAAACTGACTTACCCCTTTACGTGGGCCATACTAATTAGCCTAGCGTAGGCCAATTTGCTACTTACTCCCAGCCGCCACCTAAAATCGAGTGCTTCTTGTATTGCTCTTTGGCTTCAATCGAAGACTCTTGGATGATAGTTACTAAGTTATTGAATTTATTGATCATTTCTGATAAAAAGGATGTGTTTAACGCAATTTTTACTATAGGGCTTGCAATAGTCTGGTTCATATACTGCTCCGATTTAAGGGTTAATATCTAAGGGTTAATACTTAGATCATACCTGATTTCGTTGCTGCGCGTAAGACTACGATGACTTTGCCAGCGGTAAGTTAAACAGCAGGTTTTGCGGCTTTAACTTCAGCTCATTCTTTTCGTTCATCGCAATGGCCATATACACGTTGCGTCCCGCAAACTCTGGGCGTGTATCGGTTGAGTTAATAAACTCCAAACGAAATAAACACAATAAGCGAGCCATATCAGGATCATCAACCGACTCTTTGTTGTACAGCGCATTCAGAATTTCAGTCGAGGACGCATCTAGGCCCACATGCCAAACCCAATTCGGATCGCTCACCTCTTTCAGGGGTTTAATTTTGACGTCGACCCCTAAAAAATGGTGGATCCATTGTTGCAACACGCTGCAAAAGCTCCGAGTCGTGGGCTGGCTGTAATTCAGCTGAACCGCAAAATCAAAGTCTCCATCGCGCGTCCAATAGCTGCTGGCATTTTCTTCGTGTAACACATCTAAATCAACCGATTGCGAGGCCATGGTGCCTTGCTTGAGCAAGTCCACAATGCTGCCAAACTCATCGGCCTTGGCGCTGCGCTCGATCGTCTCGGCATCGGCGGCCATCACTACCCCGCCCTCCTGAATAGAAATCGCCTGCGTTCTAAAAAAAAGCTCTGCCATTCGAAGTTCAAGTGGAGCAGCATCCTCACCTAGGATGTGCTGTAAAAAGACTTGGGTTAGCTGGCTAATAAATAAAGGGGGTACATCGACGCCATCGCCCTCAAACAAACTCATATAAAAAGATTCGAGCGAAGGTGCCTTCAGGAGCTTGGCGCGATAACGCAGCCAAATGCCGTAATTGACTTGGATGTCGGCATCCTGCATCTGCGCAATTTCTGCATCCGTGATTTCTGCCTGGGGATTTTCAAGCAAACGCTGATGAAGGGCTTGCTCTGCCGCACAGGACTCGGGAATTAAGGCGAGCTCGGGCCGGTCTAAATAGGTACGCAAAAAATCGTCCGTCACGATCAACTGGTTATCGGGACTAACGCGAAGGTGGCGATACGGACTACTGGACCAATAAGAAGGCATAAAAACTCGCTCAGCAAAATTCAAAAGAAATACAACACCTGCGATTGTCACCTAATTTAGGGCGCTTTCGAATGGTGGCGTGTTTAATTTAGTAAATTACGCATAAAAATGCGGCAATAATCATCAAAAATGTAACAATATTCAGATGAATGCCATGCGCTCCCTGCTCATTAGCCTTGTTTTATTCGCACCGGCCGCGATCAGTGCTGGGCCGCTAACCCCTGGCCTGGTTGTTGCCATCAGCGATGGCGATACCATCACCTTGCTGACAGAAGACAAACAGCAGCTCAAAATTCGCTTAGTTGGGATTGATACTCCTGAAAAGAAACAAGCTTTTGGTACAAAGGCGCGCGATCACTTAGCCAGCCGCATTTTTAAACAGGATGTGGAAGTGGATCTGCGCAAAAAAGACCAATATGGGCGTCACCTCGGCGTAATTTATATTGGTGGCGTCGATATGAATCAAAGCATGATTCAGGATGGCTATGCGTGGTTTTACAAACACTACGCAAAAGAGCAGCCCAAGGAAGAGGCGCTACGCTATGCAAACGCTGAAAAGGATGCGCGATTAAAGCAACGGGGTTTGTGGGTCGATCCCAATCCGGTGCCGCCCTGGGAGTTTCGCAAAGAAGTCAAAGAAGAGGCACGCGCTGCAAAAGCAGCAAGCAGTTATCGTTTCTGAATGTAATAGCCATAAACGCAGCGCGTCCCGCCACGCGCTGGATTGTGCGTATCGTGTATCACCCCATCAATTACCGCGCTGAGGTGTTTGGATACCTTCACGATGAGTCTGCCAGCAGGGATTTCAGTGGAGCGCATATGCACTTGACAACCTTGCCCTACCGCCATCGTTGGCACCCATTCAAATCCTAAGCTCAAAATGTAATCATGAAAGACAAAGCGGTGATTGCCGTTGCGCGGAGTTGAGCCCCGCGCTGCAATCTGTTTAGCCAACCGAGTGCTGCGGTACTCAGCATAGTGTGCATTGGCATTGCGCAGGGCCTCATAGACCTCAAGGTAGGGTCGTTCAGCGGCAATGGCAATCGCCCTCACCACACAATCACCAGCCCCGCCCTGAAATCCCGCAGCCAGTCTGCCACCATCGTTACGAACAAAACCAAGGGCGGTAGTATGCTGGCCAGAGAGAAAACGGTAAATACCCTTAAGCATTACTTCAAGAGCGCGTGCTTATGGCTTACCCAAGTAATCCCGTTTACCAATCTCAACGCCGTTATGACGCAAAATGGCAAACGCAATCGACACATGAAAGTACACATTTGGAATGGCATGGCCCAGCAAAAACTGCATGCCGGTGTAATGGGTTTCTTTATCACCCCGCTTAGTCACAATAGCCTTGCCTTCCGTTCCGTCAATCTGGGCTGGCGTAAAGCCTTCGATGAAGGCGATGGTTTTTGCAATCCGTGCCTGCAACTCCGCTACGCTGGTTTCATTATCTTCATATTCCGGAATATCGACTCCAGCCAAACGGGCAACGACTCCTTTGGCGGTATCAGTCGCAATTTGAATCTGCCGTGTGAAATTGAGCATGTCCGGAAAGAGCCTAAATTGCAGCAGCGCTGCAGGATCAATTTTCTTAGCATCGATGTACCCTTGGGTTTTATCCAAAATCGCGGATAAGTTACGCATGCTATTAATGAGGCGCGGCGCGCTGGCCTGGTACATGGAAATAGTCATAAAAAGGGGCCGATCCAGTGAGTTGAGTTGATATCAGCATACTCGACTTAAAATACGGTTTTCACTTTCCTAGCAAAGCAACCATGGAACACCTGCCCTGCATTGAGATTCAAACCTCCGAAAAACCCACTGCCGCCATCATTTGGCTTCACGGCCTTGGCGCAGACGGCAATGACTTTGCCTCCCTCGTCCCCCAATTGGACTTAACAGGCCTTCCCGGAATCCGCTTTGTGTTTCCGAGCGCTCCCAGTATGCCCGTCACCGTCAACGGCGGCTACGTCATGCCCGCCTGGTACGACATCATCGGCAGAAGCGATAGCGACCCCGAAGATGAAAAGGGCATTCAACATTCAGCCAAGGCCATCAACGCACTCATCGAGCGGGAGGCGAGTCGTGGCATCGCTTACCAGCAGATTGTGTTGGCTGGCTTTTCCCAGGGCTGCGCGATGGTATTGCATACGGGCCTGCGTTTTCCGCAGCGCTTGGCCGGCATTATGGCGCTCTCCGGCTATTTGCCGTTGGCATCAACGCTATCGGCTGAGCGCAATCCAGCCAATCAAGATACCCCCATCTTTCTAGCACACGGCGACTGGGATGCGGTGATTGTTCCAGAGCGCAGCGAACGCTCGCGCGACTTCTTGCAAGCCAATGGCTATGATGTGCAGTGGAAAAACTACCCGATGGAACACTCGCTGCACCCGATTGAGGTGATCGACATCGGTCATTTTCTTCGGCGCGTGCTGACGACGAAAGACTAAACGATGCTGCTAATTTATTTGTTTATATCTGAGGTCCACTCCATAACAAGTTGGTAGGTGACTGCTAGTAAAACAGGCCCCAAGAATGCCCCAATCACACCAAATGCAAGCACGCCACCCAGCACACCCAAGAACACCACTACGAAAGGCAAGCGCGAGCCCCGACTAATAATGAAGGGTTTGATGATGTTAGCGACCGTACTAACCAATAAGAAGCCCCATATAAAAACAAAAATAGCCCAGCCTATTTCATTTTGCTGAAACAGCCAGAAGGCAACGCCTCCCCAGACTAAGGGTGGCCCAACAACACAACCGTTACAAACAAGGTCATTACCGTTGCCGTCAGCAAACGGCGATTACCTAATAAGCGATCGAGGCACTTGAAAATACCCCCAAGTACTGGTAACTAAAATAGCAGCCCACGCCAATGAGGTTAAAAAAGGCCAGATAACCAATAGGCAGCCAATGCCAAGCCCGACTTAGGCAAGAACGAATGCAAGGCGGTTAGTAATAATTGGGCTCACAGTATAGGAATTGCTTTCATGAGATTGGGGCATATAGCGCCTATTTCCAATTATATTGGCAACCGAAGTAAATCAGATTAGTCAGAACGGATTGGCTACTAATTAAATTAAGTCGCAATCAATTGAATATCCGCATCGGATGCCATAAATATTTGATCTATCGATTACTGTGCGCTACTATAAGTCAATACTATTTAATTAATGAAGGGAATGGCATGAATCACTTACTTAAACTGACTTGTTCGGCTTTCTTTTTCTTCTCTTCCGCCTTCGCAACTGCTTACCCCACCAAGCCGATTACGATGATTATTCCGCAAGCCCCCGGCGGAACCAATGATATTGTGGGCCGTGCTGTAGCGCAACGGCTCGGGGATCAGATCAAAGCCTCCGTTATTGTTGAAAATCGGCCGGGCGCGGGCGGCAATATTGGCACACAATATGTTGTTAATGGCCCAAAAGATGGGCATACCCTATTAATGACACTGAGTAGCACTCAAGCCATCAATCCAGCGCTGTATAAAAATCCTGGCTTTGATCCGATCAACGACTTTATTCCGATCGCCATGGTGGGCTCAGTTCCTAATGTCCTAGTTGTTAATCCCAATTTTCCTGCTAAAAACTTAGACGATTTTTTAAAGCTAATTAAATCAAAACCTCCAGGCACCTATCAGTTTGCCTCAGCCGGTAACGGTACTTTAAATCACCTTTTAGGTGAGATGCTGAACCAAAGTTACGGAGTTTCCTTGCAACATATTCCGTACAAAGGTGTTGCACCTGCTCTCAATGACTTATTGGGCGGACAAGTTCAAATTGCATTTGCCAGCTTGCCGTCAGTATTGCAGTTTATCAATACACAAAAACTGATTGCACTGGGTGTTAGCTCACCAAAGCGCTCCCCAGTTCTTCCCGATGTTCCTGCAATCGGAGAAAAGATTCCCGGTTTTTCAGGAACGGTGTGGATTGGCCTCTTTGCGCCTAAGGGAACTCCAAAGCCAGTGGTTGATAAATTACAAAGTGAATTGCAAGCAACCTTGGCCAACCCAGAGTTGAAGGAGAGGCTTCAGGCATCTGGTGTGGAACTTTCAAATATGACACCAAACGAATTCGCTAAGCAGCTGCAAGATGATATTGCTCGCTGGGCAAAAATTGTCAAGCTATCCGGGGCATCTTTAGATTAAGCACAATGCGATGCATTGAGTCATGGGCTTTTTTTAGATATATATTTGATTGACTGCGCCGCGCAAATCCATCTCAAAATCAAGTCCCATGACTGGCGGCCTTGCAAAATGCCAGCTAAGTCCAGTTCGTATAAAACCCTGACTTGCAAGTAAGCTTGCTACCAGTCCGCCAATATTGTGAACTGAATACGCCTGCGTGCAGGCCACATCATTCCAAGTAAAACCAAGGCTCTTTAGCCTTTTTTCCATCTCTTGTATTACACATTCAATTTTTAGCTGCAGACCCGATTGGGAGTGATCGCCAAAAGCAATGATCCGATCCTTGTATGGCTCGGATCCTGGACGAGCATCCCCTGCCCCAGATAGTACAAAATTTGCATTAGATTCAATTGCACATGGCACTGCATAAGTGAAAGCAAGCATGGAAATCTCTTTAGGGCCGAAAAATTCCGGGCATACATTCGTTCTCGCAACCGGATTGATTGCTTGCTTACCTTAAACTTGCGATTGATAAATTCCCCATTTTTGCAACGTACTAACATACCTTTTATTAAACTCAATAAAGCCATTGTCATCAAATTGACCTGGAGATCGCAATTCACAATGCGCAAAGGAAGTAAATGGTCGACCTATCTGTGT
>CAWUTW010000090.1:0-6120 GCA_963925585.1 uncultured Polynucleobacter sp.
AGTCCCAGAATCAAATTAATACCAAACAAAATACCGCAGGCAGTTGCAACACCCTTGCCTCCCTTAAATCCATGAAACAAGGGGTATAGGTGACCCAAAAAAACAGCAATCACGACGCCGCAGAAAATCCACGCTGACATACCCTGCGCCAATTCGGACTCACCCAATACAACACGCGCAATCACCACTGCCAACCACCCCTTGAGAGCGTCACCAAGCAAGGTAAACACGGCTGCCCGCTTATTGCCAGTCCGCAGCACATTGGTTGCACCAGGATTACCAGAACCGTACGAATATGGATCGGGCAAACGCATGCATTTACTCACCACGACTGCAAACGAAATCGAGCCAATCAGGTAAGCGAAGGGAATTAACAGCCAAGTCATAACGTTATCTTAATCATTATTAATAAAATGCCTCAAATCCAGCCACCGCTTGATAAGCGAACAGTACTGAAATGCCTAACCCCTAGGGTGATGGTGCTGATGAATCAATTTAAGGCGCTCACGCGCGACGTGGGTGTAAATCTGTGTAGTCGATATATCAGCATGGCCTAGCAGTAGCTGCACCACTCGAAGGTCGGCACCGTGATTGAGTAAATGCGTGGCAAATGCATGCCGCAGGGTATGCGGTGAGAGCGCTACTGGAATTTGGGCAAGTACTGCATACCGTTTAATTAAGGCCCAAAATGCTTGGCGGGTCAGGGCGCCACCGGTATACCGACCAATGAATACCGCATCGGATGTTTTACCGGCCAATAGTACCGCTCTGGTTTCTCCAAGGTATTTGCGTAACCACTCCCCCGCTTCGCCGCCAAAAGGCACGAGGCGTTCTTTACCGCCCTTGCCATTCACGATGCGTACGACGCCTTCATTGAGGCTAATGGCCACTGTTTTCAGACTGACGATTTCAGAAACACGCAAACCGCTGGCATACATCAATTCCAGCATCGTGCGATCGCGCAAACCCAAGGGAGTTTCAGTGTCGGGTGCCTGTATTAAGCGCGTGACCTGATCCTCGCTTAAGGTCTTTGGAAAGCGCTGCGCCTGTTTAGCAGCACGCAAGGTCATGCACGGATCCCGCTTTACCCACTGGTGACGCAAGGCGTGGCGATAAAACCGTTTAAATACCGTGAGGCGTCGATTGGCTGTTGTGGCTTTATCGTCGCGACGGTGCGCAATGTAGGCGGTTAGCTCAGTTTCGGTGGCGGCATACAAATCGATGCCGCGCTCGTGCTGCAACCATTGCGCCAATAGAAGTAGGTCGCGTCGATAGGCAGAGAGGCTGTTTTTGGCGAGGCCATCTTCTAGCCAGCAAGCATCGCAGAATCGCTCAATGGCTTCTTGTGTTGCCAGCGAAATGGCGTGTAACTGAGAATCGGCATCCGCTGTGGCATTGGATATCGAAGCCATCATCTACTATGCTCGCTTTATTTTTAATCGCCTGAGGTCGGCAGTCGAAAATAGCTGACTCCGGCCCACAACATGGGATGGCTTAAGCCTGCCAGATTGGACATAGCGGCGCAAGGTCGGCAGGGAAACCTCCAAATACTCGGCTGCTTGTTCTGCAGAAAAACGGGTATTTTTTAGATGACCAAATACTTCTTCATGGGTCTGCATATTTGTACAGCTTAGAAGGAGATTTGGCAGCACATACATAGAACTCTTAATCCCTAAAATTATCAAAACCCAGCGGGGCCTCGCTAACGTCTTTGCGCAGCAATGCCATCACCGCCTGCAGATCATCCCGCTTACCACCGGTAACGCGAACGGCATCCCCTTGAATACTGGCTTGCACCTTAATCTTGCTGTCTTTAATGATGCGTACAATTTTTTTCGATAAATCCGAAGTCACACCTTTTTGAATCTTCATGCTTTGCTTGCGCTTGTCGCCACCAATGGTTTCTAGCTTGTCATCTTTGAGGTAGCGAACGTCGACGTTCCGTTTGGCCATTTTATTAATCAGCACGTCGCGCACTTGACCTAATTTAAAGTCATCGTCCGCAAATAAAATGAGGAGCTCTTCTTTCAGCTCTACCCTGGAATCCGATCCCTTAAAGTCGAAGCGGGTCGAGATCTCTTTATTGGCCTGTTCAATGGCGTTCTTTAATTCCACCATATTTGGCTCGCACACTACGTCAAATGTTGGCATTTATTGCTCCTATTTACTCAAAATTACGGAAGACGAATAAGATTGTGGCATGAACTCCGCTCCAAATGCGCCTTCCTCACCCAAAACGGTCCCGCCGTCAGGGATCTCAGGGATTCCAGAGATGTGGCCAAGCTTTTCTTTAAGGGCGCGCAATAGCTTTGGGTTTGCTGTGCTGGCAGAGCAAGCATATTCCATTACCCATGCCGATCAAATTAGTCCGGTAATAGAGGCTATTGAGGCTACGGGCCTGCCATGGCGGGTACTGGGCGGCGGTAGCAATGTCATCTTGCCACCACTACTTCCGGGCGTGACTTTACTCATGGACATTGCAGGGCAGACGATCACGCAACAGGATGCAAGTGGTGCTGTGGTTTCGGTTGGGGCTGGCGTGAACTGGCATGAATTTGTGATTTGGACGCTCGATCAAAGCCTACCGGGCCTAGAGAACCTTGCGCTGATTCCGGGTACGGTGGGGGCCGCGCCGATTCAGAACATTGGAGCCTATGGCGTTGAGGTGGGTGAATACATTCAGTCGATTGAAGCCTATGATTGCCATTCCAAAACCGTGGTTCATTTGCTGGCGAGCGAATGCGCATTCACGTATCGCGATAGTATTTTTAAAGCCAACCCCAATCGCTACATCATTACGCGCGTCCATTTTTACTTACCAACTGCGTGGAACCCCCGCTTGCGCTATGCCGATTTGGCAGCTGTATTTGCAAGCGGTCATGTGCCAACAGCTGAGGAAGTGATGGTTGCGGTGTGCAAGATTCGTAATCGCAAACTACCCGATCCCAAATTGATCGGCAATGCGGGCAGCTTCTTTCAAAACCCGATTGTTGAACAGTCGCAGTATCTGCGCTTGCTGCAGCAATTTCCTGAATTGGTTTCTTACCCTGAAGGGAATGAGCGCGAAGGCAAACGTAAATTGGCAGCAGGCTGGATGATCGATCACTGCGGCTTTAAGGGCATGCGCGCTGGCACTGTAGGCGTTTATCAACATCAAGCCTTAGTACTCGTCAATCATGGCGGCGGCTCCGCTGATACCGTAATGGCATTAGCAAAAACCATTCAAGACAAAGTACACGACACCTTTGGTGTTGCTCTTTTAATTGAGCCGATCCGCTACTAAGGCTTCACCTTTGCCAGCGTGACCTCGGCACTGCCTTCTGCCAACTGAATGCGGTACTCGTGCTGAGCGATTAGCTGATCTGGCCTGCGTAATGCTCCAGCGCCTTGCTGCAAAATCACGGCATAACCGCGCTCCAAGGTGCGCTGCGGACTGAGTGCCTCTAACTGCGCTGCTAGGTGCTGCTGATGCCGCTGCCAGTATTGCGTCCGTACCATCCACGATTGACCTAAGCGTTGCCGGAGATTCTGAATCTGTTCACGCATCCGCTCGGGATTGGGCAAAGCATGGTTTAAACGCAGTGCAAATTGATCCAATGTCTGCGCCTCGCGCTCGAGTCGCCGCTCTACGGCTTGCGTCATGCCCTGCTTGAGGCTGGCCAACTCGGCTAGCAATTGATCGCGGCGCGGGGCCGCCATCTCGGCAGCGCCAGTTGGCGTTGGCGCCCGCAAATCCGCGACAAAATCGGCAATCGTCGTATCTGTCTCGTGCCCTACCCCACAAACAATGGGTAAGATCGATTCTGCAATTGCATACGCCAACTGCTCATGATTGAATGCCCACAAATCTTCAATGCTGCCACCGCCCCGCACGAGCAGAATCAAATCCACTGCCGCCTCCCGATTAGCATGCTCGAGTGCGGCGATGATGCTAAGGGGTGCTTCTGGTCCCTGTACTAAGGTGGGGTAAATCACAATCGGAATGTGTGGCGCTCTTCGACTTAAGGTGCTCAGCACATCTTTTAATGCTGCTGCCTGAGGCGAAGTGACGATACCGATCGCGCGTGGGTGAATGGGTATCGGGCGCTTTCGATCTGCTTCAAATAACCCCTCTTTGGCCAACTTGGCTTTGAGCTTTAAAAAGGCCTCAAAGAGCCCGCCCATGCCGGCACGCCGCATGACCTGGACCGTTAATTGCACGTCCCCACGCGGAACATATAAGCCGAGGCTAGCCCCAACTTCAACCAAATCCCCCGATTGGGGCATAAAGCCTACCTGGGCATTTTTGCCACGGAACATGACGCACCGAATCTGCCCCTCTTCGTCTTTTAAGGAGAAGTACCAATGCCCACTGTCATAAGCCTTAAAGTTCGATACCTCACCGCTAACCCAGACAGAATCAAACTGATCCTGCAAAGAGCTTGCAATGGCACGGTTTAGATCGCCAACGCTCAGAATGGGGTTCAGTATTTCAGGCATTTTTTAGAGGTCGTTTTTAATGAATTAAACGGGGTTTGCTGGCCGGGACCAATACATATCCACAGACTGTAATGGCATTATGTGGCTCAATTAAGAAGTAAGTATTTGCTGACCCATAACGTCGTGTAAATCTAACACTTGGTCTATAAGCCATTGATAAATATAAAGATAATTTTTTCATTTCCACTTAATTTTTTCGCTCAACACCGTACGCTACACGACAAATCAAGGACTTACAGTAAATAGGGTAAAAAGTTTTGCACAGAGTTATCCACAGCCCACCTAAAACCCCGCGAAAGCTAAATTTCCGAAAAATATCAAGCTTCTAGCAATTCCTGTCCATCGAGAAGCCCATTTCATTTCAGCTAAAGTACTGATCTTATGTACACCATCTTACTATCTGCCGGTTGGCCCATTTGGCCCCTATTAGCCCTCTCCATTTTTGGCCTCGCCATCCTGATGGAGCGGAGTTGGTACCTGCGCCAAGGGCGCGTTGCCCCACAGACCGACTTGGAAGTTGCTTTTGGCTTGGCTGAAGGAATAGCAAGTGGTAAAGCAGCCCCAACTGGATTAATTCAGGATTTACGCCAGAGCTCGGTCATCGGCACGCTCCTCGCCTCCATTCTCTCTGAAAAACAAGCAGGGCATTCAGCTGGACAAGCAATCGAAGAACTTGCGGTGCTTGCAGATACCTCATGGGTTAAGTTGGAGCGCTACCTCGGCGCCCTAGCTACGATTGCAACCCTTGCTCCACTCCTCGGCTTATTTGGTACCGTGGTGGGCATGATTGAAATTTTTGGCAGCCAAGGGATAGTCACTGGCAGCGGCGGTAACCCGCAGCAGCTGGCGAACGGCATTTCGATTGCGCTCTACAACACAGCATTTGGACTACTGATTGCGATACCGGCCTATGCCGGTTGGCGTGGCTTACGGGCCATGGCAGATCAACGGCAGCGGGAGTGTGAAGAGTTCGCACGCCAACTGTTTAAAAAACTCTACCCAGAAAATACATGAGCTGGATTACGCAACGCTTAAGCGGTCAGCGAGTTAATCTCAGCTCGCTACGCAATGCCAATCGCTTTGCGCGCGCCGAGCCAGAAATAAATCTAATTGCATTTATTGATGTGTTGCTGGTGGTTTTGATTTTCTTAATGGTCTCAACCACTTTTACGCGGTACAACGAACTAGCGATTACATTGCCGACTGCAAGCGGTTCTGATGCGTCGATAAAACCGCAGTCCATCACCATTACAGTGAGTCGTGATGGTCGCTACGCCCTCAACGGCAAGGTAATCGATAGAAGCCAATTGGCTGCATCCTTGAGTAAGCTCGCCAATCCATCTGTGCAGACTAGCCTAGAAAATAGTCCACAAATTAACATCGATGCCGACGCCAAGGCGCCCCATCAAGCAGTGATGCGCGCCCTTGAGGCGGCGCGCGATGCGAATCTACCCAACGTGGTCTTTAGTAGTCAAGGCAACAAATAATGCAGTCTGCTGTCGTGCATAAAGCGCCAACTCAAGGTCAATCGGCGCCCGCCTTTTGGGAGCGACGCGGCATTATCAGTTGGCTTTTGTGGCCGCTATCCAAACTGTTCGGTCTTTTTGTGGCCAGTAAAAACGCATTACGCGATCTCGGTAT
>CAWUTW010000091.1:0-9406 GCA_963925585.1 uncultured Polynucleobacter sp.
CCCACTCGCCTTTGGTGAAAACCGCTTTTTTTGCCAGTGATCCCAATTTAGGCCGCATTCTGGCTGCCATTGGGTATGCCGGGATTGCCGATCTGGACGTGAACCGAGTACAGCTCTGGCTAGGTGACGTTTGGGTCGCAAAAGACGGTGGACGCAATCCGAGCTACCAAGAGGCAGATGGAAAACGCGTGATGCAGGCTACTGAGATTGCTGTCAAAATCGACTTAGGCCGTGGCGCTGCCGAGCAGACCATGTGGACTTGTGATTTATCGCATGAATACGTTTCGATCAACGCCGATTACCGCTCTTAATCCCATGAACGACAAACTAGATCGATTGCTGAGTCACCTCGAAACCTTTCTTCCCAAACCCTTGGATGAGGCGCAGTGGAAATCATCAACCGCATTTCGTTGGCGCCGTCGCGATAGCATCTTTGGCAGTATTGGCTTTTTACAGCCCGTAAAACACGTTGCGGATATTTCGTATGAAGACCTGCAACACATTGATCGTCAACGCGATGCGATTAAAGAAAATACCCGAAACTTTGTACAAAAGAAACCAGCCAATAATATTTTGCTCACCGGTGCGCGCGGCACGGGTAAGTCTTCATTAATTAAGGCCAGCCTGCATGCCTTTGCAAAAGATGGCCTACGCTTGGTTGAGGTTGAGAAAGAGCACTTGGCGGATTTGGCCGACATAACGGATTTACTGGCTGATCGACCGGAGCGTTTTATTGTTTTTTGCGATGACCTTTCTTTTGAGGAAGGTGAGTCTGGTTACAAAGCAATGAAGTCAGCTTTAGATGGTTCGATCTCCGCTCAAGTCGATAATATGTTGATTTATGCCACATCGAATCGCCGCCATTTATTGCCCGAATACATGAAAGACAACCATACGTATCACCATGATGACGATGGTGAAATTCATCCGGGTGAGGTGGTGGAAGAAAAGATCTCTTTATCGGAACGCTTTGGCTTGTGGCTTTCTTTTTATCCACCCAAGCAAGATGAATACCTCGCTATCGTCGCGCATTGGCTGCGGCATTTTGGCGTGAGTGATGTCCAAATTGAGGCTGCTCGATCTGAGGCTCTGGTTTGGGCATTGGAGCGCGGATCGCGTTCGGGCCGGGTTGCATGGCAGTTTGCAAAACACTGGACCGGCACACACGCCTAAGCGCCCATGAGTGATGCTCGGCGCCCAGTAACCGAGGTGGCAGCCGGTATTTTGCTCGATTCACAGCAGCGCTTTTTGATGGGTCAGCGACCTCGCGGTAAGCCCTATGAGGGCTATTGGGAATTCCCGGGTGGCAAAGTTGAAGCCGATGAAACTCTCTTTCAGGCTCTGCAGCGCGAACTCCAAGAGGAGCTCGGAATCACCATTCATGGCAGCGTCGACTTAATGACGATTGAGCATGACTATCCGCATGCGTATGTGCGCATTCATGTTAGTGTGATACGGGACTGGAGTGGCGAGCCTACTGGATGTGAAGACCAAGCCTTATCGTGGCAAGACTTGGGCGGAGATCATTTAACGATAGAGCCGCTCTTGCCGGCAGCGTTACCCATGATTCAACAGCTCAAGCAGTTTTATGCCGAGATTAAAACTGGCACAAAGTTAGTTTGAATGGAATGTCTTGCAGAATCGGATACGGTTTTTTGTCCCGTTCGCTTTTTAAGAAACGAACAGACAATAAGTATTTGTTTGCGCTGATTTCAGAAAAGACGGAATCATCTTCGACTCCAATCCGCATGAGTTGATATACTTTTCCAGATGGCGCTTGCTGAAATGCACCTTTGTGAGCGACTGCATCGCGCGATTCACCCGACTGACGAAGCAACTTCAAAAACAATTGGGATGACTCATTCCAAGGCAGTAGAGGCGCAATGAAATGCTGCAGTAACGCACGCCGATCACCGGGTGCGCTACATTTCCATGCATGAAAATTAGGCAGATCAATCGGACTGGTACCGCCTGGTATCGAGAGGCGGGTTCGAATGCCATTCAGCCATTCATTTTCGGTAATCGCTGTATTGGGTTTTCCTAGCGATTGATTGAGGTGTGTGGATGCGCCATCAATCTCAGAGAGGGCTTGGCTCAATACCGCTTGATCTACCTTTGCCGATGATTTGAGGCCATGCAGCGCCTGCTTTTGGCGTTCAAACTCTTTCAATAGCAGTGATTTGATATCACCCCGTGCGCCAATATCACCTACCTCAAATAAGGTTGTAATCGCGCAGTGGTGCAGCTCGGGATCATCGGATTTAGCAAAATGGGTATAGCGCCCAAACAAATACTCCAAGCGGAGCATGTTGCGGACCAACTCATTAAAGGGATATTCATAAACAATCACGGAATCTATTCTATGCGGAATTACTTGGCTTGCACCAATTTTTGATGATCCACTGGTGCAAGGCATCGATTTGGGGAACTAGCTTGTCGATGCTGCCGTCATTGAGAAGAATCGTGTCCGCCGCCGCTAGCCGATCCTCGCGCAATGCTTGTTTGCGCATAATCTGCTCAATTTCGCTACGGTCCAAATTGCTGCGTTGTATGACGCGTGCAATTTGCAGCTCCGGGGGACAGTCAACTACGATCAGATGATCAATGACCAGCGGCCAATAGCCTGACTCCACCAAGAGGGGCACCATAAAGACCAAATACAGGGCGCCGTTTTGATGCGCTGAGCAGGCTTGCCTTAGGGTTTCAGTATGAATAAGGGGATGGGTAATGGCTTCTAGGGATTGAAGTGCGCTTGGATCATTAAATGCGAGGCGCCGCATCTTGGTTCGATTCAATGAGCCATCTGCCGCCAATAATTCGGGGCCAAAACGAGCCTGAATAGGGGCGATGGCGGGTCCATGTGGGGCAGTAATGCCATGGGCAATTTGATCCGAATCGATTACTGTTGCCCCGAGCTCAGCCAAGCGCTTAGCTACTGCTGACTTACCAGATCCAATTCCGCCCGTTAATCCAATGAGCGGAATTTGCCCTTTTAGTGCAGTGAGAGCGGAATGCGCAGAAGTTGAGGCCATATGATGTAAATAATGCCAGCAAATGCCAAAAAGGGTCCAAATGGAAAAGCTTGCGCACGCCCTTGTTTTTGCCAGTAAAGCCATAACAGGCCGCCCAGCAAGCCACTCAGAGCCGATAGCAACACAATGCCGGGCAAGGCTTGCCAGCCCAACCAAGAACCCAAAGCAGCCAGCAATTTTGCATCCCCCATACCCAAGCCATCACGGCCTTTGAAATAGCGATAGAGCCAATTTAATCCCCAGAAGAATCCATATCCAATCGTCGCGCCGAGGATGGCTTCTTGGGGACTACAAAAGCGCACATCCAAAAAGAGATTGAATAGTAAGCCGCCGGCAATCAACCGAAAGGTGATGGAATCCGGAATCCGAAACGTTCGAAAATCCACGTAGGCCAAATATGCCAAGGGCAGAATTAAGCCATAGCGAACCACATCAGCAAGTACGTTGAGATCAGTCAAACTATTTGCCCTAAGTTAAAGATTGGTAAGTACAGGATTATCACCAATCCCCCAATCAAAAGTCCTACGAATACAACGAGTATAGGTTCAAGGCTATGGCTCAATAGCTTGAGTCTACTGGTTAACTGCTTTTCGATGGCATCGGCACGATTGCTAAGCATGGTCGCTAAAGCGCCACTCGCGCTAGCAATTTGCAATAGTTGGATTGTCTCGTGATCAAAAAACTGCTGCCGTGGATCGGCACGTTGCAAGGCTTCGCCAAAAGACCAACCTTGGGCGAGCGATTTAAAAATGTGCGCACTGAGATCATGGCAAAGCCACTGATTTGAAGTTTGGGCTGTAATACGCATGGCCTCTAGCGCAGGTAAGCCAGCCTGTATCAAACAACCTAAGCTACGACACCAGCAGGCTAAGGTCGACTGGCGAAACAGATCCCCTATTATCGGAATCTGTAATAGGTACTGATCACAGCGCTTTTGAAACCCTTGATGCCGCAGCCATAGCAGTGAGCTGCTAACTGCAGCTAGCATAAGCCCGCCACCAATGACTGGTAAGTACAGCATGAATTGCTGTGATGCGCTGAGAAGCAATTGCGTCGACCAGGGTAAGCGTGCATTGAAGTGACTAAATACATCACTGAACACGGGGATGACCCAGATGATCATGGCAATCATGAGTAAGCATGCCGAGCCTAAGGTAATCAAGGGGTAGGCCAGAGCCTGTTGTATCTGGCGATGCAATTCAATTTGTGTGTGCAATTGCTGTTGGATGGTGCGCAGTGCAAGGCCGATGTCACCGGATTCTTCGCTGACACGGATTAAGCCAATAAAGGCTGGATCAAAAATGGCGTGTTGCATGGATAAGCATTGCGAGAAGCGTTCACCCTGGCTTAGGTGCTGCACAATAAATGCCATTGCTTTTTGCCAGGTAGGTGAGGCCGATTGATGCATAAGCGTAATGCTCTCCAATAAGGGCAATCCAGCATCAAGTAAGACGAGTATGCGCTGGGCAAAATACAGTTGCTCTTTTTTTCTAATTGCCATGACTAATGCCAAGAGCCAAGCTGTGTATTGAGCTCGGCAAGGGTGATGCGTTGATTGGCAACATGCACCATACCAGCCGAGCGCATATCCAGAAAACCAGTTTTCTGTACTTGGTAAGTTAAGTCAGCCGAAGTAACAGTGCCCTCAAAGGCATTGGCAATGGCGCTTGTGAATGGTAATACTTCATGGATACCAATCCGATCAAATAGGCCTGTTCCGCCACAGAGCAGGCAGTCATCCCTCGACCCTTCAGCGTGGCATGCGGAACAGATTTGACGTGCTAAGCGCTGTGAACTAATGCATCGCAGGCATGCCCTTAAGACATCACTGGCTATGCCTAAGCTGCGCAACCGTTGAATGCTAGCCAGGGCGCCGCGGGTGTGCAAGGTACTCAACACTAAGTGGCCGGTTTGCGCAGCCTGCATGGCAAGTTCAGCGGTTACTGCATCTCGAATTTCTCCAATCATGATCACATCCGGATCTTGCCGAAGCAGTGCGCGAATAATGTTATTGAAATCCAAGCCCGCTTTTGGGTGATAGGCAATTTGATTGACGCCCGTAAGACGGATCTCGATCGGATCCTCGATGGTGCATACATTTCGGCCGCTGGTATTTAATTGGTTTAAGCAGCTATAGAGTGTGCGGGTTTTGCCACTGCCAGTCGGCCCTGTAACGAGTATCAAGCCATCGGGCTGAGCAATTGCATCTGCCAAGTCAGTCAGTTGCTGCGCATGTAAGCCAAGCAAATCAAAATCCAATGCAGTGCTAGGGGGTGGAAATAAACGCAGTACCGCTTTTTCTCCATGCAGTGTGGGCAGTATGGATACGCGGCAATCGATATCGGGACGTATGTAATTGAGTCCCACTGAGAGTCTTCCATCTTGGGGAATGCGTTGCTCGGCAATATCCAATCTAGCTAGTATTTTGATGCGGGCAATAATGCGTTCATGTTCGACCGCTATCGGGGCTTGAAGTTTTTTTAACACGCCATCAACACGGATTCGAATAACAGTTTTGTGTTCGAGCGCTTCGACGTGAATATCGCTTGCGCGCGCAAGCAGTGCTTGGGTAACGATGGCTTGCCAAACCCGAATAACCGTAAAGTCATCATTTTGTCTAGTCAAATTAATACAGTACCTTGAACAATGTTGAAGTAAGAGGCCATGCATTTGGCGCATAGAATGGCTTGGCCCTACTGTAGTGATTACTCGCCTTCAGTACTATCGGCTGCGATTGAATTACTTGTCAGATACCATAGATCCCAATGATGACTTCAACCCCCTATCGCCCACAAACCAATCACAAGAGCAATGATTGTGTGATTGCGGCGCCGTTTGGATGCCTTGGCATCACTACGGAAATAGTGGACGGCAGTTTGATGCTTGCCCACATCCGCTATCTGCCTGCATCGGCAAGGCATAAAGCACCAGGTAATGCATTAGCAGCCTTGACAGAGCAACAATGCCGAGCGTATTTTGCCGACCCTAGGGCAGTATTTGATTTACCCCTTAAGCCTCAAGGCACAGAGTTTCAACAGCGCGTATGGCATGCGATTGCCCAGCTGCAATCGGGCGAAAGGATCACCTATGGGGCGATTGCGGACCGCTTACATTCTGGTGCGCGCGCAGTCGGCGGTGCCTGCGGTGCTAATTATTTTCCATTGGTGATTCCGTGTCATCGGGTTGTTGCGAAAGTCAATTTAGGTGGCTTCATGGGGCAGGATACTCCCGGCCTCTATCGGGACATTAAGGCATGGCTGCTCAATCACGAAGCGCGCTCTTGATCGGTCGTCCTGCAATTCTACAAAATTGCTGCATCACATAATCGGAGTATGCAGCAATGAATGTGAAGTAATAAAAAAGCCACACTGTTCTGCGAGGCAGTTTGACCTCATTGCCCCGAGAAAAATGGCTTCGATCCGCAATCTGACTTAAGGTGAGTACGGCTAGTCCAAGGGCCAAAAAACAAAAGCGCCGAATGCCCACCTCATGACCCGGAATCAGGCGTATGTAATCCATTGCTTCCGCTAATTTCTGGTCGGCAATGGCTAATAGCGCTAGTTGGCTGTAGCCCTGGGGTTTCCAAGAGACGCCGCGCGCACTGTCCTCAGGGGAGTCTTTCAAAATATTAGTCATCTGTAAGGCTTGACCAAATCCAACCGCTAGGTATTCGCGACCAGCAATAGTGCGAGCAAAGGCGGGTGAGTGCATGGCAAAGACGCTGGTGAGCATTTCGCCAACAACGCCGGCTACCACATAACAGTACTCTTCAAATTCGGGTAGGTCGCGTAAACCGGCTAAGGTTTGTTTGTCATGAAAACGCAGCATGCCGTTTGACATGATTTCAACGCAGCGGCTAATTGCGGCTTGGTCGTTTGCATTAAAGCCATGAAAAATGCGCAGTACCGTTGGGGTATTCGCAATCAAATCGCGCTCGTCTGCATTGCAATGTTCTTCGAGCGCACGTAGGCAGGGAATCACAAATGCATCAACCGATTGCTTGCCTAAAACAGCATCCAGAAACAGGGAGGATAAATCCCGCTTGGCTGCAATGCTGAGGGTGGGTGCGTCTTCGATCGTATCGATGATGCGGCAAAGTAAATAGGTATTCCCGATGACGGTTTCGAGCGTTTTTGGCAGCAAGGGGATAGTAAGGGCAAAGGTTCTGGAAACCGCCCCCAAAATGGACTGCTGGTAAGCCATATCGGCCATTGATTGCGCATGCGCTTTGCTCATGCTGGAATTATGTCAGAGCGGGGTGCTTCAGGGTCTGCCAAAAAACATATTTACCATAAGTAACAAGGCCATATAATTTGTGCAAATGTTGAAAGAGGGCGGTTTGCCGTGCTGATTTGGTTTGTTGTCATCTATTGGGTAATCTCGGTTGGCATCGGCCTTTGGGCTGCTATGCGCGTCAAAAATACGGCCGATTTTGCAGCAGCAGGCCATAGTCTCCCTCTGCCTATTGTCACCGCTATGGTCTTTGCTACCTGGTTTGGCTCGGAGGCGGTTTTGGGCATTCCGGCTGAGTTTATTAAAGAGGGTTTGGGCGGCGTCGTCTCTGATCCGTTTGGATCGGCACTCTGTTTAATCTTGGTCGGTCTATTTTTTGCCAAGCACCTCTATAACCGCCGGATGTTGACGATCGGCGATTTCTTTCGTGAAAAGTATGGCCGCACAGTAGAGGTATTGGTTACTTTGTGTATCGTCGTGTCTTATTTAGGCTGGGTAGCTGCGCAGATCAAAGCGCTAGGCCTCGTCTTTAATGTCGTATCGGATGGCGCCATCTCAGAAGACCTGGGCATGATTATTGGCGCCAGCAGCGTATTGATCTACACCCTGTTTGGCGGTATGTGGTCAGTGGCGATTACCGACTTTATACAGATGATCGTGATTGTGATTGGGATGCTCTACATCAGTGGTGAAATGACTGCGCTCACGGGCGGGTTTACCGTAGTCATTGAGCATGCGGCTGCGGCAGGTAAGTTCTCTTTTTGGCCAGACATGAATCTCGTATCGATTCTCGGCTTTACAGCGGCGCTATGCACCATGATGCTCGGCTCGATTCCGCAGCAAGACGTCTTTCAGCGGATTAGCTCATCCAAGAATGTCAATATCGCAGTGCAAGCATCGATTCTGGGCGGAGTCTTGTACTTCATCTTTGCGTTTGTGCCAATGTACTTAGCTTATTCGGCAACCTTGATCGATCCTGGTTTAGTCGAGCGTTACATCAACACCGATTCGCAAATGATTTTGCCCAAGCTGGTGCTCGAGCATGCGCCAGTATTTGCCCAAATTCTATTTTTTGGTGCATTGCTTTCGGCAATCAAAAGTTGTGCCAGTGCAACATTACTAGCGCCCTCGGTCAGTTTTGCAGAAAACATCGTGCGTGGCTTTTACAAGGACTTGAGTGACAAGGGTTTGCTGAAAATCATGCGAATTACGGTCCTTTTCTTTACCTTGGCTGTTACCCTATTTGCAATGAACTCGGAGCTTTCGATCTTTAAGATGGTCGAAAGTGCTTATAAAGTGACTCTAGTTGCTGCATTTATCCCCCTTGCCTTCGGAATTTACTGGTCCAAGGCGAATTCCCTGGGCGGCCTTCTTGCCGTTGTTTTTGGCTTGACAGTTTGGATTGGGGCTGAGATATTAGCTCCTGAAGCTACTTTACCGCCGCAATTGGCGGGACTCTTAGCCAGCATCGCTGGGATGCTGCTGGGTGGTCTAGTCCCCCGTTCTGCACTGCGTTCGACGTAAGTGCGGGTTTGAATAATGTGTGTTTTGCTGCGATTGATCCGCTATGCGAGATCTCAAAGCAGAAGTTGCCTACGCTGGGTGCAATGAAAAATTTCTTGTTTTTATGGAGTTGTTATGAAAATCTGTGTGATCGGCGGGGGCGGAGCCATTGGCGGCTACCTAGCTGTCATGTTAGCGAGAGCTGGCAATGATGTAACTGTGGTCGCCCGTGGCGCCACATTAAAAGCAATTCAGGAAAGAGGACTGGCTCTCATTACAAATGAAGAGCCTGAGCCACTGCATGCGACGGTTACTGCAGTTGAAAAGATTGCGGATGCCGGTAAGCCCGACATCATTATTTTGGCCGTCAAGGCCCATCAAGTGGAGCCGGTCGTGCACGATATGGCATCCATTATGGGCCCCGATACGATCTTGATTCCAATGCAAAACGGCATTCCGTGGTGGTACTTTCAAAAGTTGCCTGGTGAGTATCAAGACCATTCCGTTGAGACGGTGGATGCGGGTGGTCTCATCATGCGCACCATTAATCCCAACAATATTTTGGGCTGCGTGGTGTATCCCGCTACATTTACGCAAGCGCCTGGCGTGATTCGTCATGTGGAAGGTACGCGCTTCCC
>CAWUTW010000092.1:0-9504 GCA_963925585.1 uncultured Polynucleobacter sp.
AAGCCTACCTTGCTTAAAAATACTACCCACTTCTGGACTTTTTCCGTTCACTAAAAAAGTCTCGGCAAAGCCGGGAATGGGGGCTAACTCGACCCGTTTTTTTTCCGTTAAGCTGGATTGGCTTAATGTGACTGGAACGCCGCTTTCAGCATAATGAATCGCATCCGCGAGTAAGCGCGATAGGGGTAATTTGCCACCCAACCCTTTTTTAGAGAGGGCGTGCGCTGTGCCCCAGCCTGAAATGGTGCCAGCTACTGTATTGGCAGCAATCGGGCCCCGAAAGGGGATCGATTTGGTAATGCCTTGGTCGGCATACCATTTCTTTGTCGCGAGTCCTGCCGATGCGCCGCAAGCATCAATGCCGCCCATGGCCTTGCCTGGCGCATGAATGACCCAAAACGAGTCGCCGCCAATGGAATTCATGTGGGGATAGACCACGGCAATGGTTGCAGCTGCTGAAATCATGGCCTCCAGCGCATTGCCCCCCTCGCGCAATACGGCAAGCGCCGACTCCGATGCGAGTGAGTGTGGCGCCACTGCCATTCCTTGAATACCCCATTTTGCTTGCATTGTGTCGTACTTCCCCTCTTGCCGTTAACCACTAAATGAAAACCACTAGTTTAGATTCTTTGAATCACCAAATTGAAGCATAGAATCAACTTATCCCAAAAAAAGTGCAATTTATGCACTGCATTAGGGAATGTCCTAAGTTCACCACTAGCTTGATGCACTACATTGATTCTGTAGCAATAAATATCTTATTCGGTTGCGGCGCACAACAGGCATTCCAAGAATCTTGATGCGTATCAACTTTTAATGGTGTAAGGGTAGTTAGTATTTTTTTAGGAGGAGTCAATCATGGAATCAAACCGCCGTAAGTTTTTGAGTACCGGTATTGGTGCAGGTGTCGCCGGTGTTGCTCTCGGAGCGCCAGCCATTGTGCAAGCCCAATCAGCACAAACATTTAACTGGAAAATGACCAGCGCGTATCCAAAAGGCTCGCCATTTTACATGGATGGTCCTGGGAGTGCAACCGACCTAGCCAAGCGAATTGGTGAGATGTCCAATGGGCGCCTGAAGATTCAAGTCTTTGGTGCGGGCGAATTAATCCCAGCGTTCGAGGGTTTTGACGCGGTACGTTCGGGCACCGTCGAAATGAACCACGCCAATAGCTACTTTTGGACTGGTAAAACATTTGCTGCGCAGTACTTCACCGCGGTGCCATTTGGCCTGAACTTTCAGGGCATGAATGGTTGGCTCTATGACGGCGGTGGTATTGATCTCTGGAACGAGACCTATGCCCCATTTGGTATGGTTGCGATGCCTTGCGGTAATACTGGCGTGCAGATGACCGGTTGGTTTAAAAAGAAAATCAATACCGTAGCGGACTTAAAAGGCCTGAAGATGCGCATCCCTGGTCTGGCCGGCAAGGTCTACGCCAATCTTGGCGTCGATGTGAAGGTGCTCCCAGGCGGTGAAATTTTCCCTGCGCTGGAGCGTGGCGTGATTGATGCGGCTGAGTTCGTTGGTCCATTTCAGGATCGTCGTCTGGGCTTGCAAAAGGCAGCCAAGTTTTACTACACCACTGGCTGGCATGAGCCTGCAACTACATCAGAGCTCCTCATTAACAAAGCAGCTTGGGAGAAGTTACCAAAAGACCTGCAGGCTGTGGTCCAAAACGCATCGGCCGCATGCAATGTGATCGGCGAGGCATGGTGCCAGCGTAATAACGCAGAAGCGATGGAAGATCTAGTCAAGAAGCAGGGTGTAACTGCACTGCCATTGCCTGATTCTGTTGTGTCTGCGATGCGCGCTGAAACCAAGAAGATTTTGGACGCAGCCGCAGCAGCCGACCCAATGACAAAGAAAGTGCACGATTCGTATTTTGCTTTTAAGAAGAGCTATGACAGCTGGGCTTCATACAGTGAAGCAACTTACCACAGTAAAGTTCGCGGCTAATCTGCTTTTTAATTATTTGAGTTAGGAATTCATGTGCAAAAGTCCTTAAATACAATCGCAGCGCGTATTGAAGGCTTACTTGATCACATTGGCAGGGCCACGTCGTACGTGGCCCTCGCCATTGTGGGATTGATAGTCATCAACGTAACATTGAGATACAGCATGAGCCTGGGAACCGTTTGGGCTCAGGAGCTTGAGTGGCACCTTCTAGCGGCATTGATTTTATTTGGCATGAGCTACGCATTACTGCGTGGTGATAATGTCCGAGTTGATTTGTTTTATGCCAACTACAAAGCTAAAACAAAACTATATGTTGACCTTTTATCGGCCGCATTAACGGTGGTGGTGGCAATCTTATTCATATTGCTCTCGATAAAGTACGTCAACCAATCATTTTCAATCGGGGAAATGTCCCCTGATCCTGGCGGCATTCCCTATCGCTGGATGGTGAAGGCACTCATCCCAATTGGATTCTGTCTTTTAGCGCTACAAGGTGTAGGCGAGTTTTGCCGCGTGATTGTGAACTACCAAACCAAAGGTGGAGACAATCATGTTTGAGATGCAAACCATGGCTATTTTTATGCTCATCGGCTTTTTTGTAATGCTGATGATCGGCGTACCGGTCGCTATTACGCTGGCCACAGTTGGCTTTGTATTCGGGTATTTGGGTTTCGGACCAGTGCTTTTCAATCTGCTACCTGCGCGAGTTTTTGGAGTAGTGGCAGGCTACCAGTGGCTTGCCATACCCTTGTTTATCTTTATGGGGATTACGCTTGAAAAATCCGGCTTAGCCGATGATTTATTGGATGTCATCGGACACGTTGCCGGCGGTGTTAAAGGCGGCATGGCGGTCGGCATTATTTTATTTGGCGCCTTGATGGGGGCTACCACCGGAATTGTGGGTGCAACTGTTATTACCTTAGGGCTGTTAACACTACCAACCTTGATTCGACGCGGCTATGACAAAAGCATTGCGTGCGGGGCCATTTGTGCATCCGGCACCTTGGGGCAGATCATTCCACCCAGTTTGATCTTGATTTTGCTTTCCGACATCATGCAACTGTCTGTAGGAACTCTGTTTGCAGCTGCAGTAGGCCCTGGAATGTTATTGGTCGTGGTCTATATCATTTTCATTCTGATTCTGGGTTGGCTTAAGCCTGATTTGATGCCGCCCATTCCCAAGGAAGAGCGTAGCCGTGTTTCTGGTAAGGAGCTCACCATCCGCTTTTGGAAAGTGGTTGTGCCGCCCATTATGTTGGTCGTTGCGGTATTGGGCTCGATTGTGGCGGGAATCGCCGCACCAACCGAGGCAGCTGCCATGGGCGCCATCGGCGGCGTGATTGTTACCATTTTCTCTGGGCGCTTTACCTGGGCTAAGCTGAAATTGGTGGCGTTAGACACTACAAAAATTAGCGCAATCATGATGTTTATTTTGATCTGCGCTCAAGTATTTGCCTTGTCATTCCGCGGCCTAAACGGTGAGGAATTAATTGCAGGCATGTTTAAGGTCATTCCAGGCGGCGTTAATAGTGATATTTGGTTCATGTTGCTGCTGATCTTCATTCTGGGTTTCTTCATCGAGTGGATCGAAATTAGTTACATTGCCGTCCCACTATTTTTGCCTGTACTCATAGCGCAGGGCGCAGATCCCGTTTGGATTGCCATGATGATTACGGTTTGTTTACAGTCATCATTCTTGACGCCGCCATTTGGTTGGGCTCTGTTCTATTTAAAAGGGGTTGCTCCGCCGGAAGTGAAGATCAAGCATTTATATAAAGGCGTCATTCCTTTTGTGCTTATGCAGGGCGTCGCCTTGTTCATCGTATTTTATTACCCACAGATTTCCTTATGGCTACCCAAGGCGATTGGCTGGTGATGTAATACTCTCGAAGTGCTGTATCAAGAAAATCAGGATCGCAATGCGATCCTGATTTCTTTTCAAGGGAGCTGAACCGAACTTTACTTATATTCGTATTACGTTGCTTTAGAGCCAAACAAAATCGTACGAACTGCCGTATTGCCAAGGGATTGATTTAATCCAAGCACAAGCAAGTAAGGCCAGAGAATGAGCCAATACATTAGGGATAGGGCAGCAATATAAATTGGATCCCCGTGTCCAAATGAAGATAGGGACTCCACAAATGATTTGCCATGAAAAAGTCCTTCAATCCCAGATTCAACAAAACTCAGTGCAAGCACAATACCAAGGTAGGCTATGGAATGCCAGAAGATGGATTTGAGTAGGCTGCGATTGGCATCCACGCGCAACGGAAATAGCGCTTTACCGATCATCATAAATTTAGCGCATAAACCCGCTTTAATGATCGCAAGTCCAAATGGAGTTATCGGTATTGCTGCTTCACGCAGTAGCGCAAACGAAAAAAAAGCAATAGTACAGAACCACGCAGCAAAATACAGAGCCAGAAGTGAGACTTGAATAAATTCATCCTTAATTCGGTAGCGAAGGCCCTCTTTCACTTCTTTTGCAGGGGGATTTGGGCTATTCATTGCTGAATTGTAACGATCTTCACGCCCGTCGATCGCTTTGATTTATTCTTAAGTAATGAATATTCACAGTGACTTAAACGAACGCATTGTTTTGCACACCGATCGGCTGGCGTGGCATGCATCTCCTATTCAGGGGGTCGAGCGGCAAATGCTGGATCGGGTTGGTGAGGAGGTGGCTCGCGCCACATCAGTGGTGCGTTACGCACCAAATGCTGAATTTACAACCCATACCCACGATGGCGGCGAAGAGATACTAGTGCTTGATGGTTGCTTTTCGGATGAGAGAGGCGATTATCCGGCTGGCACGTATTTGCGTAACCCACCTGGTAGTCAGCATGCCCCTTTTTCAACTGAGGGCTGTACTCTATTCGTAAAGCTACGGCAGTTTGCGCAGGCTGATAGCCAAGAGCTTCGGCTCAATACCAAAGCCAGCGATTGGTATCCAGGGCTTGTGCCGGGCTTATCAGTAATGCCTTTGCACGAACATGATGGTGTCAGCACGGCATTAGTGCGCTGGGCTCCCAATACAGTATTTAACCCGCATGTTCATCCGGGCGGCGAGGAAATTTACGTCCTGGACGGCGTCTTTCATGACGAGTTTGGGGTCTACCCCCAGGGAAGTTGGATTCGCAGTCCCCGCTATAGCAAACATGCCCCGTTTACCAAAGAAGAGGGCGCCTTGATTTACGTCAAAGTGGGGCATTTAGCTTAATCATATTAGCCACTAGGGGTAGTTTTTGGATTAGCCCTTAATCGCTCGAGTGGCCGCCCCCAAAGTGTATGATTTGAGCCATGCAAACCGGCCTCAATTCACCCCAGCCAACACTTACTCGCCAGCACATTATTCAGGTTGTCCGTAATTGGGGTCCTGTAGGAGGGATGGAATCCTACGTTTGGCATTTAAGTCATGCCTTGGCACTACTCAATTACCGTATTACGATTATTTGCGAAAAATCCCATGAAGCAACTGCTAGCAACATTGAGGTAATAGAGATAGGATTGTTGCCACCAAAGCCACGTTGGATTTTGTATTGGCGTTTTGCAAAAAAAGTGGAGGCAGTGGTTCAATCCATTCTGAGCCATGGTCAGTGCATCGTGCACAGCCATGAGCGCTCTATTAGCCATGATCTGACGACTTTCCATTCCATGCCTTTTGCTGGCATAAAAGACAAATCCATTTGGCGTCGGCTTTCGATTCGGGTGTGGGCCTATTTACGCATGGAGGCGCGGGAAATTGGCGCGCCACCGAACCCGGCTGTTTGTATTGTTCCCGTGTCTGCTGTCATTGCTAATGCAATTTCGAAGCATTACCCTTTGCTTGTGAATCAAATCGTGTCGCCCATTTCTCCGGGCGTTATCGCAATGCCAACACGGCCGCAGCGTATTGTTTCTGAAGACGGTGGCACGATTGGCTTTATTGGAAAAGAGTGGGGCCGTAAGGGCTTTGCTAAATTTCTTGAAATTGCAAAGCAGTTGCGATTGCGTCGTCCCAATTTACGGCTAGTTGTTTTGGGTCCAGAGCAAGAACAAGTAGCGCATTTATGCCAAGATTATTCGGGTGCGATTGAGTTTTTGGGTTGGCAACCTAGTAGTTCTGTTTTTCAGGAACTCGATTTGCTCATTCACCCAGCCTCGAGCGAGGCCTATGGCATGGTCATTGCTGAGGCTATGGCGTGTCAGGTGCCAGTATTGGTATCCGATGCCTGCGGAGCGGCAGTGGATGTATCCGCACAGCACGGAATGGTTCTATCCCTGAATGATTCCATCAGTCAATGGACGCAAGCCGGAGATGCATTGCTCCGCAATTCACAGACCATGGCTGGATATCTACGGCCATGGGCGCAGGTCGCCGCAGAATACGAAACCCAATACCAACACATTGCATTAAAAAAATGCCGTAACACCCTAACACCATAACAATATGAAATACAACGTACAACTGACTTTTCAATACGGCCTCACTATATTTTTGAGCGCTTTTTTATTATTCCAAGTACAGCCCTTGATTGGAAAAATGATCTTGCCTTGGTTTGGCGGTTCGGCATCGGTTTGGACAACCTGCATGCTGTTTTTCCAAGCTATATTACTGTTCGGTTATATCTATTCGCATTGGATTGTGAAGGCACTCAGCCCGTATCGGCAGAGCATGTTACACATCGCATTGCTACTGGTTAGTTTGTCATTGCTCCCATTGGCTGCCAGCGATTCGTGGAAGCCGACTGGCAGTGAAAATCCTACACTCCAAATCCTAGGCCTTTTATTTGTTTCCATTGGTTTGCCTTACTTCGTTCTTTCAACAACCGGCCCGCTGATTCAGGCGTGGTTTGCACGTGAGCGTACGGGCGGTGTTCCCTATCGCTTGTTTGCTCTTTCTAATTTTGGATCCATGCTGGCTTTACTGGCCTATCCCATTGCCTTTGAGCCTATGCTGCCAACGCAATGGCAATCGTATTGTTGGTCTACTTTGTATGCCATCTTTGTGCTGACCTGTGGCATCTTGGCATGGCGCAATCGCAACAGCATCGCCCTTATTGAGGTAGAAAAAGAATCGGCACCTGCGCCAACTGCAGTCCATTTACTGACATGGATACTCTTGGCGGCGTGCCCTTCGATCCTGATGGTAGCCGATACCAGTTTCTTAACTGAAAACATTGCGCCTGTTCCGATGATTTGGGTTGCCCCCTTAGCGCTTTATCTCTTGTCTTTCATTATTTGCTTTGAGGGTAGCGGTTGGTATAAACGTAAGGTCTATTTACCTTTGCTGGTAGTGGCTTTATTTATCTTGGCTTATTTGCCCACGCTCGGCTTAAATGAATTGCCGGTAATAATTTCTACGGGTATTAATTTATTTTCATTCTTTGTGGTGTGCATGGTTTGCCACGGCGAGCTAGCAACCCAGCAGCCCAATTCCCGTTACCTGACCACGTATTACCTCATGCTGGCTGTTGGCGGGGTGATGGGCGGTTTCTTTGTGGGGATTATTGCGCCATATTGGTTTACAGAAAATTATGAGTTATCCATTGGTATTGTATTGACTGGCATTGTTGTTGCTTTAGTCTTTTTGTCCAATGTACGTTTTAAGAGCGAGCAATTCAAAGCGATCACCGCTATTGGAATAGCCTCTTTTTTAGTACTTATTAGCGTGATTCGCATCGAAGATCATTCGCGTGACATTACCGGCATTGAATTGCGTCAGCGTAATTTTTATGGCACCCTAAAAGTGTATGTGGATGCGGCTCGCGGCTATAAAACTATGCAGCACGGTCAGATTAGTCATGGCAATCAATTTATGGATCCCGCTAAAGCCCAAGACCCTACAACGTATTATGTTCGTGAGAGCGGGGTAGGGCAGGCTATTTTAGTGAAGTCCCAACCCAGTCATCCGATTAAAGTTGGTGTGGTGGGCTTGGGCGTTGGTACCTTAGCTGGCTATGCACGTAAAGGCGACGTGTATCGCTTTTATGAAATTAATCCGGACGTAATTGATGCTGCTCAAAAGCATTTCACTTTTTTATCCAATAGCGCCGCCAGTATCGAGCATGTTTTAGGTGACGCGCGCTTGCAATTGGAGCAAGAGCCCAATCAGCAATTTGATGTGTTGGTGATTGATGCCTTCTCAGGTGATTCGGTACCGATTCATTTATTGACCAAGGAAGCATTTACACAATATTTTAGGCATTTAAAGAGCGACGGCATCCTTGCCTTGCACATTACTAACCGATTCTTAGATTTAAAGCCGGTCGTCAAAACGGCTGCCAATGCCTTTGCTCAAGATGTGAAGGTAGTGCGTTTTGCTGCCTCAGAAACCAAGGTGGGATATCGGTCGGAGTGGGCGCTGGTTAGCAAAGACAAAAAACCCTTTCGGGAGATTCATTTCGTTAATGCCGAGGAGATTGACAGTCCAAAAGAATTCAATCTGTGGCGCGATGATTACAGTAGCCTCTTATCTGTCATTAAATAGGTCAGTATTCCATGAGCGTAACCAACCCAGCCCTTGAATTTGACACCATTATTGTTGGGGCCGGTAGTGCCGGATGTCTTTTAGCCAACCGCTTATCTGCTGACCCAAGTCACCGCGTTTTATTGCTGGAAGCGGGCGGCGAGGACGATTGGTTTTGGATTAAGGTTCCCGTTGGCTATTTATTTACGATTAACAATCAACGAACCGATTGGTGTTTTAAAACAGAGGCTGATCCGGGACTAAATCAACGCTCGATTCATTACGCCAGAGGCAAGGGCATTGGTGGATCATCGTCAATTAATGCGATGATTTATATGCGCGGGCAGGCCAGTGACTATGCGCGCTGGTCAGAGTTGACGGGTGATCCAATATGGCAATGGGATAAAACCCTAGAGACCTACAAATCACTTGAAGATTACTACGCTGGTGCCAATCCATGGCATGGCAATGCAGGTGAGATGCGGGTGGAGCGACCTCGTGTGCAATGGGATATTCTGGATGCATGGCGCGCGGCTGCAGATCAACAAGGGATACCCAAGATTGAGGAATTTAATCGGGGCGATAACGAAGGTTGTGCCTACTTTCAGATGACGCAAAAGCGGGGAGAGCGGTGGTCGATGGCCGATGCCTATTTGCATCCTATTCGCGATCGCAAAAACCTAACCATACTGACCAAAGCGCAGGTGTTGCAATTAAAACTGCGCCCCATTACTGCTGCAAGCTTAAATCAACATCGCTATACCCAATCGGCATGGCACGGCGCCCAAATGGAAGTGTATGGATTGGATTTTTTGCACAATGGGGTTCGTAAAACAGCCCTTGCCGAGGACCATGTCATTCTCTCTGCTGGATCCATTGGATCGCCCCAACTGCTGCAGGTATCCGGGATCGGCTCTAGGGCGCGACTAGAGAGTATCGGCGTTAAAACTCAGGTTGAGCTACCCGGCGTTGGTGAAAATCTACAAGACCACCTGCAAATACGGACCGTTTACCAAGTTGAGAACTGCAAAACGGTCAATACACTTTACAAGAACTGGCTAACGCGGATTGGCATGGGCCTTGAATATGTTTTCAAG
>CAWUTW010000093.1:0-7225 GCA_963925585.1 uncultured Polynucleobacter sp.
CCATTCCGTTGAGACGGTGGATGCGGGTGGTCTCATCATGCGCACCATTAATCCCAACAATATTTTGGGCTGCGTGGTGTATCCCGCTACATTTACGCAAGCGCCTGGCGTGATTCGTCATGTGGAAGGTACGCGCTTCCCGATTGGCGAGCTTGATGGCTCTGCATCTGATCGGGCTAAGATGGTTTCGGAGTTGATGGCTGCTGCTGGTTTTAAGTCGCCGATTCTTGAAGACATCCGCGCCGAGATTTGGCTCAAACTCTGGGGCAATATGACCTTCAATCCGATCAGTGCCTTAACGCATGGTCACCTCGAAGGAATCTGTCGCCATCCGCTAACCAAAGATCTGGCGCGCAACATGATGGCCGAGGCACAAACCATTGGAGAGAAGCTGGGCGTTACGTTCCGGGTTGATATTGAGCGTCGTATTGGTGGCGCCGAAAAAGTCGGTAAGCACAAAACATCCATGCTGCAGGATTTAGAAGCGGGTCGTTCACTCGAGATTGATGCCTTACTCGGTTCGGTTATAGAGCTTGGCCAGATCACCAAGATCCCAACGCCATGCCTTAGTACGGTTTTTGCATTAACTAAAGTGCTGGATGAAAACGTCCAAGCATCCAATGGCAGTTTGGCTTTGCCATTTGCTGCGGGGTATTAAGTCTGGCTGATTCAGTAATGTGGAGTTCTAGCGCTTTGTAAAGTTTGTTCAGTAATTAAAAAAGCCTCAAAGCAGCGATGCCTTGGGGCTTTTTTTGAGCCCTATGTGTTTACTCGAATGCGTTATCGAGTTGCCCTACGCCATCAATAATGATGCTGACCTTGCTGCCAGGCTTCATCGAACCAACGCCAACGGATGTGCCGCAGGCAATGATGTCACCCACTTCCAGAGTGATGTCGTGGGAAATCAAGCTCACCAATTTAGCGGAATGAAAAATCATATCGGCAACTGGATAATTCTGGCGCTCCTGATCGTTTAAGATGGTTTTAATGTGCAACTGGCTTGGGTCGATGCCGGTTGTGATGTAGGGGCCAAAGACGCCAAAGGTATCGAAGCTCTTCGATCGAGTCCACTGGGCGTAGCCGGGATCACGGTTGAGGATTTCAATCGCAGTGACATCATTAATGCAGGTATAACCAAAAATAGCAGAGGCGGCTTCGGCCTCGCTGATGCCTTGACAGCGCCGCCCAATCACAATGCCGAGTTCGCCTTCGTAGACCACTTTGCCGGAGTAGGACTTGGGCATGCGAATGGTTTGATTGGCGGCTAGAAATGAGGTGTTGGATTTTAAGAAATACAGCGGTTCTGCTGGCACTGCATGCTCAAGTTTAGTCACAAGGGCATGGAAGTTATCTACTAACGCAACCATCTTTGTTGGCACGCAGGGAATATCAATTACGACATCGGATAACTTTAGCGTGGCGCCGGTTGAGGTGGGATTGCAAAACAAATCGCCGCTGTACACTGTAATTTGATCGTTTTTAACTTGCCCAAAGCCAATCTGACCTTGGTGCTGATAGCGTACCCATTGCGTCATAATGAATTCCTTTTGTTTTCAGTATTGAATGCGTTCTATCTTATCAAGGATCGGTTATGTCCCAGTCTGCGGCTCCCGCTGAAATCGGTTTTGCACCGGAATTCGATCAACCCGTGCGTTACATGTTGCGCACCCGCAGCTACTACTTGGGCTTGGGCTATGAAAATCCCTATGTCTGGGCGCATTACATCGATGCTCCGTTTGCGCCGCTTAAAAAACCGCTGAGCGCGTCCAGGTTAGCCTTGGTAACAACAGCAGCGCCTTATCAGGCAGATAAGGGTCCGCAAGGTGCAGGCGCAGCATACAACGCCAGTGCAAAGTTTTATCAGCCTTACGCAGGTTCAATGACCAGTAAGCCGGATTTACGCATCGCGCATGTTGGGATTGATCGCAAGCACGCCAATATGAGCGATAGCGAATGCTGGTTTCCGTATGCGGCGGCGCAGGCCGCCCAGCAATCCGGCCGAATTGCAGCGCTCTCACCCCGTTTTTATGGGCTACCCAGCAATCGTAGCCAGCGCCATACCCTCGAGATCGATGCGCCTGCCATCATTGCAATGTGCCAAGCAGATGCGGTCGATGTTGCGGTATTGATCCCCAACTGTCCGATCTGCCATCAATCCCAAAGTCTGTTGGCCAGGGCCTTAGAGTCTGCAGGGATAGCCACTGTGGTGATGGCGAGCGCGAAAGACATTGTTGAGTACTGCGGTGTGCCGCGCATGCTCTTTAGTGATTTCCCTTTGGGTAATGCAGCGGCAAGACCAAATGATCCAGAATCGCGCACCCTTAATTTTGAGTCGGCGTTGCGTTTATTGGAGTCGGCGGTTGGACCTCGAACCACGATGCAGTCGCCGCTCATCTGGAGTGAGGATCCAAGCTGGAAGCTCGACTATTCGAATATTGAGCGCTTGTCCCCAGAAGAGGTGGCGCGTTTGAAAGCCGAGGCAGAGGCGGTACGTGAAACAGCCAAAGCCTTGCGAATAAAAACGGTGGGCAAGTAAATCAATCCATGGGGGGTGGTCGGAATGAGAGGATTCGAACCTCCGACCCCCTCGTCCCGAACGAGGTGCGCTACCAGGCTGCGCTACATTCCGTTATTGCCAGTACACCTATTTTATCTGACTAGTGCTGCCTGAAAAAGGAGCTAAAGCAGACTGCTACATTTGCCTTGCAAGGGAGTATTCGCAAAGGGCAATCAAGGAGTCTGTCGCTGCATTCTTGGGGAAGGCTTTGATATTGCCCAGTGCCAGGTCTGCTTCACGTTTGGCGGCAAGCTGGGTGTATTCCAGTGCGCCAGAGCCCTGGACCGCAGTCAGAATTTGCTCGAATACGTCTTCTGGAAGATCGGTATTTTGCATAATGGCTGAGCGCACTAAAAACTGCTCCTCCGAATTGCCGTTTTCCAATAAGTAAATTAAAGGGAGCGTTGGCTTACCCTCGCGCAGATCGTCCCCGGCGTTTTTGCCCATTTGTTCAGGGCTAGCGGTGTAGTCGAGTAAATCGTCCATCAGCTGAAACGCAGTACCAATATGGCGACCAAAAGCCGCGGCGAGTTCGCGCTCACTATTGCTGGCACCAGCCAAAATAGCCCCTAGCTCAGTCGAGGCCTCAAACAATTTGGCCGTTTTATAGCGAATCACTTGAAGGTAACTCGACTCATCTACCTCAGGGTCATTCATATTGAGAAGCTGCAATACCTCGCCCTCGGCAATCGTATTGGTGGCATCGGACAAAATCTGCATGATCCGAATGTCATTGGGGGCCACCATCATTTGGAATGCCCTGGAGTACAAGAAATCCCCTACCAAAACACTGGCAGCGTTGCCAAAGGCTGCATTCGCAGTCTCACGCCCACGGCGCAGGGTGGATTCATCGACTACATCGTCGTGCAAGAGGGTGGCGGTATGAATAAACTCAACGACAGCAGCTAAATCCAGCACATGGGGGATTTCTCGGTCGCTGGAGAGGGCTTTTGCGACCAAAATCAACAGGGCGGGGCGTACCCGTTTCCCGCCGGATTGGATGATGTAGCCTGAAATCTGGTCAATTAAGGCCACTTCAGAGGCGAGGCGGCGCTTAATAACCTCGTCTAGAGCCTTTAAATCAGGGGCTATGGGGGCCAAAATGGCAGCAAGATCAGGAGTTTTGACAGTGGTACTCATGCAAGATGTAATAATCGGCTCAGCTAGTCCGTGTGGATTAGCTTCAATGTTTCATTAATTTGAGGTTTCAAACCATGTACGCGGTCATAAAAACCGGTGGCAAACAGTATAAAGTTGCTGCTGGTGAAAAATTGAAAATAGAACAGATACCAGCGGATATCGGCAGCGAAATTACCTTAGACCAAGTTCTTGCCGTAGGCGAGGGCGCTTCACTCAAGTTGGGTGATCCACTGGTTAATGGTGCCGCTGTGATGGCCACTGTCATCTCCCAAGGACGTCACGACAAAGTGAAAATCTTTAAGATGCGCCGGCGCAAGCACTATCAAAAGCACCAAGGTCATCGTCAGAATTTCACTGAAATTTTGATTAATACGATCAAGGCCTAATTAGGCACACGCTGAAATAGCAGGAGAAGAACAATGGCACAGAAAAAAGGCGGCGGCTCGACACGAAATGGCCGCGACTCAGAATCGAAACGCTTAGGCGTTAAGGTATTTGGCGGCGAGCACATTAATGCTGGCAGCATCATCATTCGTCAACGTGGCACCAAGGTCCATCCTGGCGCAAACGTGGGCATTGGCAAAGACCACACTTTATTTGCATTAATCGATGGTCAAGTGCAGTTTGGTATCAAAGGCGCTTTGAATAAGGCCCAAGTTTCGGTATTGCCTCGTTCATAAGGCAGCCTGACTGAGAACCGTTTTATTTCCAAACGCAACACCGAAATTAAACTCTTAGGAACAGGCCTCGCACAGCGAGGCCTTTTTTATTCATGAAATTTATTGACGAAGCTCGAATTGAAGTAATTGCTGGCGATGGTGGCGCTGGTAGTGCTTCCATGCGCCGGGAAAAGTTCATCGAGTTTGGCGGACCCGATGGTGGCGATGGCGGGCGCGGTGGTAGTGTCTATGCGGTTGCCGATCGCAACATCAATACTTTGATTGACTACCGCTATGCCAAAACCCATACCGCCAAAAATGGTGAGCCAGGACGGGGTGCCGACTGTTACGGTAGAGCGGGTGTCGATGTTGAATTACGGATGCCGGTAGGTACCATCATTTCTGATTTTGAAACCGGTGATCTGATTGCTGATCTGACAACGCATGGTGAGCGCCTGTGCTTGGCTGAAGGCGGTGTCGGTGGCTGGGGCAACATTCACTTTAAGAGCAGTACCAATCGCGCACCACGACAAAAGACCAATGGAAAGCCAGGGGACCGTCGCAAGCTCAAACTCGAGTTAAAGGTGCTGGCCGATGTGGGTTTGCTGGGTATGCCCAATGCAGGTAAATCGACCTTGATTACTGCAGTATCGAATGCTAGACCCAAAATTGCAGATTATCCGTTCACCACCTTGCACCCTAATTTAGGTGTGGTGCGCGTTGGGCAAGAGCGCAGTTTTGTGATTGCCGATATTCCGGGTTTGATTGAAGGTGCAGCAGAAGGCGCCGGCCTCGGGCATCGGTTCTTGCGCCACTTACAGCGTACCGGTGTTTTGTTGCACTTGGTCGATCTAGCGCCTTTTGATGAGGGCGTTGATAACGTCGCCGATGCAAAAGCGATCGTCAATGAGCTGCACAAATACGATGAAGCCTTGGCTGAAAAGCCGCGTTGGTTGGTGCTTAATAAGATCGACATGATTCCAGAGGATGAGCGCGCTGCAAAGGTAAAAGATTTCATTAAGCGCTTTAAATGGAAGGGGCCAGTATTTGAGATTTCTGCTTTGACAGGCCTTGGTTGTGAAAAGCTCTGCTATGCCTTGCAAGATTACTTAGACTCGGTGCGCCGTGAGCACGATGCGGCAGAGGAGCGCGCAATTGATCCACGGTATCAAGGTAACGATGATGAGCGTGCACGCAAGGTAATGGATACTGAAGACTAATTTAGAATAAAAAATACGATTGAGATGTATATGGGAATACTGAACGCAAAACGGATTGTGGTGAAAGTGGGTTCTAGCTTGGTTACCAATAATGGCGAGGGCTTGGATCACGCGGCCATCGCCAATTGGGCTGAACAAGTTGCCGGTTTACAAAAATCGGGCTGTGAGGTCTTGATGGTGAGTTCCGGCGCAATTGCTGAAGGAATGCAGCGCCTGGCGTGGAAGCAGCGCCCCACCGATATACACCAATTACAAGCCGCTGCTGCAGTGGGTCAAATGGGCTTAGTGCAGGTATATGAAAGTTCGTTTGCGCGTTTTGGTTTGCGTAGCGCCCAAGTCTTGCTAACCAATGCCGATTTAGCCAATAGCGAACGCAATGCCAACGCCAAGGCAACGCTCACTACATTGTTGCAATTGGGCGTGGTACCGATTATTAATGAAAACGATACGGTCGTGACTGATGAAATTAAGTTTGGTGACAACGATCACCTTGCGGCGTTAGTCGCCAATTTAGTGAGTGCAGATGCTCTAGTGATTTTGACGGATCAAGGCGGGCTCTATACGGCTGACCCTAGAAAGGACAGTAGTGCAAGCCTCGTTGCGAATGCAATTGCTGGCGATCCTACTTTAGAAGTCATGGCGGGCGGCGCTGGAAGTACATTAAGTAAAGGCGGTATGCTGACTAAGGTCTTGGCCGCTAAAACAGCGAGCACTACTGGCGCAAGTACGGTGATTGCCTCCGGCCATGCGCCTCAGGTGTTAACTAATTTATACGCTGGTATGAGTATTGGTACTTGCTTGCAGCCAGGCTAAATGTAGTGATGATGCAGTGCTCTAATTAATAACACCAAAGGAATTGGTAGGCTTTATTCCGCCAATAAAGCCATTGGGGTCGAGCGATTGCAGTACTGTTTTTATATTTTTCTCCTGATTAGAAAAATTACAGAGTGCACCTTGCGCTAATGCAGCCTGATAGCGATTCGGGATATTGTCTTTGATCCCAGACCAGCCACCCAGAGGATTTTCTCGCCAACTCCCATTGTTTTCATACGTACCGTAAAGGCGGGCTTGATAGGAATCGCAGCGAATGCCTTCGTATTGGATTTGCTTTGATCCGCTCGGGCTGCTGATTTGCACCATGTAGCGGGTTACACCATCATTACCAATCAATATGGATTGGGTATCGATTGCAAACTTAAAGATGGTGGTCTCGGATACATAAAAAGGCAGTAGGGTTTTGGGGTTTGGCGCAACCAGTGGCATGCTGGTATTGCCTTCTTTAAAAACCGTCGGAGCATAGGGATCAACGCCGCTGATCATGGGGTCGCCAGAGCAACCAATCAAGCTAGCCAAAACGAGCAAGCAGCTCCCATAAGTAAACAACCGGGGACGTGAAAAAGAGGATGTACGCATGGGATCTGCCTAAATGGGAGGTTGCTACTTTAATTGGGCGGAACGTCGGAGTCATGGCGCCGAACGTGTTGTATGAGCTCGAGCGGTGCACCCCAAACCAGTTGCTGTAATTTCAGATTGCGGGTCAGGTAGCGTGCCAGTTCCGATAAGGCCAACTCATATACCTCGCGCTTAAAATCCACTACGGAATCGAGCTCAATCCAATAGGGATGCCAGCGCCAGGCATCGAATTCAGG
>CAWUTW010000094.1:0-7042 GCA_963925585.1 uncultured Polynucleobacter sp.
CATTACGACCCATCCTACCAGTCGTCGATTGAGCGCAATTTTCCTCGCTACGATACTAACCAATTTGTATCCTTGGATAGCGACAGTGATGCTGATTTTGCTAAGGCAGCTAGCGCTATTCGAGCGCAACAGCAATAAAAAAGAGGCTAGTGCATTACGCCTAGCCTCTCGAATTGACTCTCATTAATTTACAGAGCTTTACATTAACTAAATGCCTGAATACCCGTTTGTGCACGGCCTAGAATCAGGGCATGAATATCATGGGTACCTTCATAGGTATTGACTGCCTCTAGATTGAGCATGTGGCGAATCACGCCGTACTCATCCGAAACACCATTACCGCCATGCATGTCGCGCGCCATGCGCGCAATATCCAGCGCTTTTCCGCAGGAGTTGCGTTTCATGATCGAAGTGATCTCTGGCGCGGCAATGTGTTCATCTTTCATCCGGCCAAGGCGTAAGCAGCCCTGCAGTGCTAAGGCAATGTCGGTTTGCATGTCGGCTAATTTTTTCTGGATCAGCTGGTTGGCGGCTAGAGGCCGACCAAACTGCTGGCGGTCCATGGTGTACTGCCTTGCTTTAAACCAGCAATCTTCGGCAGCGCCCAGAACGCCCCATGAAATGCCATAGCGCGCTGAATTAAGGCAGGTGAAGGGGCCCTTGAGGCCGGTGATTTCCGGGAACTCATTTTCGGTAGGAACGAAAACGTTGTCCATCACAATCTCGCCGGTAATCGATGCGCGTAGGCTCATCTTGCCGGAAATCTTTGGCGCTGATAAACCCTTCATGCCTTTTTCTAGGATGTAACCCCGAATGATGCCTGCATCGTTCTTGGCCCAGACCACAAACACATCGGCAATCGGTGAATTCGAAATCCACATTTTTGAGCCGGTGAGCTCAAACCCGCCGGGTACGCTGCGTGCCCGGGTAATCATGGCGCCCGCATCAGAGCCGTAGTTGGGTTCGGTTAAGCCAAAACACCCAATCCACTCGCCACTGGCTAATTTAGGTAAAAACTTTTCTTTTTGCGCTTTGCTGCCAAATTCGTTAATAGGCACCATCACTAAGGAAGACTGCACGCTCATCATCGAGCGGTAACCCGAATCAACGCGTTCAATTTCGCGGGCAATGAGGCCATAGGAGACGTAATTGAGGTTTGCACCACCGTACTCCTCCGGGATCGTAATGCCCAGTAAGCCCAATTCGCCCATTTCACGAAAGATGGAGGGGTCTGTTGTCTCGTTGCGAAAGGCATCATGGACCCGTGGAGCAAGGCTGCCTTGAGCGTACTCAAAGGCGGCATCCCGAATCATGCGCTCTTCGCTGCTGAGCTGGGTATCCAGCATTAAAGGGTTTTCCCAGTGAAAAATTGGCTTACTCATATATCGGCATTTCCTGTTTTTTTTGTTAAATCCAGCTATCCTACTGATTATCCAACTTTTATCCTAAATCTGCTGTTAGCGACTACCTAAAAACCATGCAACGCCGCCACCGCTACTACGATTTATTACTTGCCGCTTTTGTGGTGGTGCTTTTATGCAGTAATTTCATTGGCGCAGGAAAGCTTGCTATCGTAGACCTACCGGTCTTTGGCACAGTCATTTTTGGCGCCGGTATTTTATTTTTCCCGATTGCCTATTTTTTTGGCGACATCATGACCGAAGTCTATGGCTATGCGCATGATCGCAGGGCAGTGTGGGCGGGCTTTGCTGCCCTTGCTTTTGCGGCCCTCATGGCGCAAGTGGTACTTGCCTTACCAGTAGCGCCAGGATCCTATATGGCAGGCTATCAGAATGGATTGGAAACAGTATTCGGAAATTCGTGGCGGATTGCATTGGGGTCAATGATTGCATTTTGGTGCGGCAGCTTATCCAATAGCTATGTCATGGCAAAGATGAAAATTTTTACTCAAGGTAAGCATTTATGGGCCCGCACCATTGGCTCAACCGCAATCGGGGAGCTAGTCGACTCTAGCCTGTTTTACGTGATCGCATTCTATGGCATCTGGTCGACTAGCGAGATTATTCAAGTGGCGCTAGTTCAATACATACTGAAAACCTTGTGGGAGGTTTTGGCAACACCCTTAACGTATGCCGTAGTAAATTTTTTAAAGAAAAAAGAAAATGAAGATTATTACGACACCCATACCAATTTCACGCCATTTAAGATAAAGGTTTAAGCATGAACGCATTTCACGATCCGACCATTCAAGCGGGTGATATCACACCGAAGTCTTTTTTTGAGCAGCGCCGCTCTTTAATCCAGCTTGCAGCAGCAGGAGGAATGGGTATGGCATTGGCCCCATGGTTCTCGCGTGAAGCATTTGCGAGCAATCCCGATGCGGTAAAGTTCAAGAATGTGATTGAGTCACCGTATTCCACCAAAGAGACCCTTTCGGAATACAAAGAAGTGACCACCTATAATAATTTCTACGAGTTTGGTATGGATAAGGCTGACCCTGCACGCCGCGCAGGTTCCCTGAAAACTAGTCCATGGACGGTCACGATTGACGGCCTTGTTAAAAAGCCGATGACGATTGATATTGATGCCTTACTTAAATTGGCGCCGATCGAAGAACGCATTTATCGGATGCGTTGTGTTGAGGGCTGGTCGATGGTCATTCCATGGAATGGCTATTCGCTTTCTAAATTGCTGAATGTAGTGGAGCCATTGGGTTCCGCCAAGTTCATCGAGTTCGTGACCCTTGCGGACCCGCAGCAAATGCCCGGTCTAGCCCGCCCCGTTTTGGACTGGCCATACCAAGAGGCTTTACGCCTAGATGAGGCAATGAACCCGCTTACCTTATTGACTTTGGGTCTCTATGGTGAAGTATTGCCAAAGCAAAATGGCGCCCCAGTACGCATCGTCGTACCCTGGAAATATGGCTTCAAAAGCGCGAAGTCGATTGTGTCGATTCGTGTAACGGAGAAGCAGCCGATAACCAGCTGGGTGCGATCAGCGCCCCGCGAATACGGCTTTTACTCCAACGTCAATCCCAATGTGAGCCATCCCCGCTGGAGTCAGGCTACCGAGCGCCGCCTCGGTGATAACCGGGGCATTTTTGCTCCCAAGATCCCAACCGAGATGTTTAATGGTTACGGTACGCAAGTCGCCAGCCTCTATACCGGCATGGACCTCAAAAAGAATTACTAATTGCGGTACCTAAAGCCAGTCCTTTTTTTGCTTGCCTTGCTGCCTTTAGCCAGGCTAATTTGGCTTGGTAGCGTACAAGACTTGGGCGCTAATCCGATTGAATTCATTACGCGCTCGATGGGGACTTGGACTTTGGTTTTTTTATGCCTGAGTTTAGCAATGACGCCAGCTCGAATGCTTACGGGCTGGACTGGGTTTATTCACCTGCGGCGTATGCTCGGTTTGTTTTGTTTCTTTTATGCCACCGTGCATTTTCTGATTTGGTTATGGCTTGACCATGGGTTTTCGCTGGGGGCTATGTGGCAAGATGTATTGGAGCGCCCCTACATTACCTTTGGTTTCCTTGCCTTTGTGTTTTTAATACCGCTGGCATTAACATCCAATCGCTGGGCGCAGCGTAAGCTCGGTCGGCGTTGGGTGCAGTTGCACCGCATAATTTACGGAATTGCCGTACTCGCCATACTGCACTACTGGTGGCATAAAGCCGGTAAGAGTGATTATGAAACAGTCTCCATCTATCTTGGTGTCATCGTGATTTTGCTATTACTCCGTTTGCCATTCATACGGCAGTTCGTGCAGATCAAAAAATAGGATTTGCTGGTATGGCATGGCAATTTGAATGGGGCAAGCCAAGGAGGCTTGTGATGCCCCATGGACGGGCTCCAACGGGGTGGACTTACCCTATTTGGGGTGGATTCTAGGACCCTTAAATGTAGCCAGTGTGATGGCCTGGCGGCTGCATGCCATATACCGCTGGCGAAATCGAGCGTTGCCCTAACAACACCGTTAAAATAGCGGCAACCTCGTATTGCAGCGCACATTGCGCCTTTGACCCTAAGAAAGTAAGAACATACCCGTGTTGTCCGCATCCAATATCACCATGCAGTTTGGGGCAAAACCCCTTTTTGAAAACATCTCTGTCAAGTTTGGCGGCGGTAATCGCTACGGATTAATCGGCGCCAATGGCTGCGGTAAATCCACTTTCATGAAAATCCTCGGTGGTGATTTAGAGCCCAGTAGCGGAAACGTCAGCCTAGAACCCAATATTCGCTTGGGTAAATTACGCCAAGATCAGTTTGCTTTCGAGGATGTGCGCGTATTGGACGTTGTCATGATGGGTCACGAAGAAATGTGGAAGGCAGCGGCTGATCGGGACGCCATTTACGCCAATCCTGACGCCACAGATGAGGATTACATGCGTGCTGCCGAGTTAGAAGGTAAGTATGCCGAATACGGCGGGTATACCGCTGAAGCCAAAGCAGGGGAGTTGTTGCTTGGTATTGGTATCCCGATTGAGCAGCACCAAGGCCTCATGAGCAGTGTTGCACCCGGTTGGAAGCTGCGCGTATTGTTAGCACAAGCCTTGTTTTCAGATCCCGATGTGTTGTTACTCGATGAGCCTACCAATAACTTGGACATTCACTCGATTCATTGGCTTGAAGAAATTCTGAATCAACTGAATAGCACCATCATTATTATTTCGCACGATCGACACTTCTTGAATGAAGTTTGTACACATATGGCCGATATGGATTTTGGAACACTCAAAGTCTATCCGGGTAATTACGATTCCTATATGTTGGCTTCGACGCAGGCGCGGGCGCAGCAACTGGCCTCCAATGTGAAGGCCAAAGAAAAGGTTGCTGAACTGCAGGCTTTTGTGAGCCGCTTCTCAGCCAATGCATCGAAGGCCCGCCAAGCGACATCGCGCCAGCGCCAGCTTGAAAAGATCGAGATTACGGAAATCAAGCCATCTTCACGGCAAAATCCGTTTATTCGCTTTGATTACGAGAAAAAGTTGCACAACATGGCAGTGGAATGCAATGCTTTAACCAAAGTATTTGATCGTCCCATCTTTAAGAACTTTAAAATTGGTATTCGTGCTGGTGAAAAGATTGCCATCATTGGTCAAAACGGCGCCGGCAAGACCACCTTACTCAAAACCATTTTGAGTAAACGTTTTAGTGGCGTACCAGCAGACAGCGGTGATGTGAAATGGGCCGAAAATGCCAATGTGGGTGTTATGCCCCAAGATACCTCTGAGCTATTTCCCGACAATGATCTACTGATGGATTGGATGAATCAGTGGCGTAATACTGGCGATGATGATCAAGTGATCCGCGGCACACTAGGGCGCCTGCTTTTTTCGGGTGACGACATCAGCAAGTCAGTCAAAGTTCTATCGGGCGGCGAAAAAGGCCGCATGATTTGGGGTAAGTTGATGCTGCAAAAGCACAACGTATTAGCGATGGACGAGCCTACCAATCACATGGACATGGAGTCCATTGAAAGCTTGCAAATTGCCCTTGAGAAATTTGAAGGCACTTTACTGTTTGTTTCGCATGACCGTGAGTTTGTATCGGCACTTGCCAACCGCATTTTGGAAGTCAAAATGGACGGCAGTGTGGTGGACTATTCTGGAACCTATGAAGAGTATCTACGTAGTCAGTCTTTAGCAGGGTAATCTTAGTCCGATTTATTGCGCTGAAAGCGAACTGCGGTTCCCTCTGTTTGAATGCGTTGCCATACCGCCGCTTTTTCTTCTGGGGTCATGAATACCCAATTGCTCACTTCGATCAAGGTGCGGCCACAACCCTTGCAGATTTCATCGTATAGCGTTGAGCAAATGCCAATGCAGGGAGTATCAGATTCAGCATCGCCTGTTAATAAAGAATTGGCGCCGCTAATGGACTCATTGGAATTTGAAATACTCATAGCAATACTGTAGTCGATTTAAGCGGAGAGTGCTCGGCCAGCTCATCCACATAAGCCCCAACACCGGCACGCTCCCTTTTTAGGAAGTGACCAACAGCGGTTGCAAACTCAGGGTCTTTAATCCAGTGCGCTGACTGTACGGTTACCGGTAAAAATCCCCGTGCCATTTTATGTTGGCCTTGTGCGCCCCCTTCAAAAGTTTGAATTTTTTCCCGTATGCAGTACTCAATCGCTTGATAGTAGGCAGTTTCAAAATGCAAGCAAGGAATGTATTCAATCGAGCCCCAATAACGTCCATACGCTGTTGGAATAGGGGCTTTTTTGTTGACTACTAAGAGGGATGCGGCTATGGGGCGATTCTCTTTTTCGGCGATGATTAAATGCAGGTATTCCGGCATCCGCTTGCCCCAATCCTGAAAGAAGGCTTCATTCAAGTAGGGCGATGAATGGTGCTCGAGGTAGGTATTGGCATAGCATTGATAAAAGAATGCCCAATCTGCCTGGCTTGCAAGGATTCCTGATGTATGCCGAAACTTCACATCTGCATCCATTACTTGTTTGCGTTCGCGTCGAATATTTTTGCGGCGTTTCATGGTGAGCTGGTCTAAAAATGCATCCATCGTTTCGTATGATTGATTATTCCAGTGAAACTGCACGGCATCACGAGCCATAAAACCTTGCGCCAATAGGGCGTCTTGGGTTTTTTGTCCGGCAAATAACACGTGGGCCGAAGAAAGCCCATTCTGAATTAAGAGTTGTTTTAGGCCTTGTATTAGCCACTGCTGAGTTCGTTCAGGATCTTGTCCTTGATCCAGTAACATGCGCGATCCTTGTACTGGCGTGAATGGAATCGCGCACAAGGCTTTGGGGTAGTACTGCATACCGTGCTGGGCATAAGCTTCAGCCCATGACCAATCGAATACATACTCACCGTAGGAATGGCTTTTTAAATAGAGTGGCATCAGCCCAATGGGCTTATCTGAATCCGTCGGGTAAATGGCTAAATGGGCTACTTGCCAGCCAGTGTTGCCACCAACGCAGCCGTGTTCTTCTAGTGCCGAAAGAAAGGCATGGCGTAAAAATGGAGTTGAATCTATTGCTAGTAAGCCATCCCAATGTTCAGCCGAGATCGCATCAATGCGATCCAGAACGCGAAGTTGGATTGGACTAGTTA
>CAWUTW010000095.1:0-10759 GCA_963925585.1 uncultured Polynucleobacter sp.
ACTTTGGGATTGGCATTACCCAACTCGCCCGCAGCAAATACCAATAAGGGACGAATCCGTTTACCACCACCTTGGGCGGCATAGCGCATGGCCTCGTGGAGGCGTTGCGGTAGTAACTGGGCAGAATCCAGACGAAGATCCAAGGCTGCTTCAGCGCGCGCTGAGCCGGCCTGTAACCACACTCCAAAATCAAATGTCATTGGATTAGGCCTCGAATATCCGAACCTGTTGCTCAACTTGCGCTAAGACACCCTGGCAATGGCGCAATAAAGCAGCGCCGCGCTGATAAGCGGCCAAGGTTTCTTCCAATGAAAATTGACCTGACTCCATATCGGTAATCAGTTTTTCAAGTTCCTTTACAGCCTGCTCGTAGCGCAGGGTTGGGTCAATTTGGATCTCTGTGCCACTGGGAGTGGCAGCGGATTTTTTTGCTGGCATGCGCAGTTTTCCGGAAAATAAAGGGGGTTATATGGCTCTTATGGCTAAATCATGCCTGATTTTCCTCTAAAGCAGCGCCTTCCTATAAAAGCGGGGGCCGGTAATCGGTGGGTATAATCCCCTCCTTCCTTTCCAATATCGATCTTTCGATGGTTGGATTGGTTGTTCCGCTTAGCTTCGGCTGACTTTTCGGGGGTGGGGAGAATGACTAATCTGGCTACCGCGCAGCAACTTGCGCCGTCCAATCTGCAGTTGCCGGTCTCGGCCTACTTTGACGTTGATCTACATCAGCGCGAAATGGCTCTGCTTTTTAAGCAGGGGTCGGGCTATGTTGGCCATCAATTGATGGTTCCAGATCAAGGCTCTTACCGCACCCTTTCTGCCGAGAACGAAGGGCGGCTACTGGTTCGAAATAGTGCAGGCGTTGAGCTCCTCTCCAATGTATGCCGCCATCGGCAGGCCCTGATGCTTAACGGTTCAGGCAAAGTAGACACCATCGTTTGTCCTTTGCACCGCTGGACCTATGACTTAAAGGGGCAATTGCTAGGAGCACCTCATTTTGGCGATAAGCCTTGCTTGCATTTAGGTAAATCTCCCTTGCAAAACTGGCAAGGCATGCTGTTTGAAGGTCCGCGTGATGTTGTAAAAGACTTGGGCAAATTGGGTGTTGCCGACGATTTGGATTTTACGGGCTACATGCTCGATCACGTTGAGGTACATGAGTGCAATTACAACTGGAAAACCTTCATTGAGGTTTACCTCGAGGACTACCATGTGGTGCCCTTTCATCCGGGGCTCGGTCAATTTGTCTCCTGTGAGGATTTGCATTGGGAATTTGGCGATTGGCACAGTGTGCAGACGGTGGGTATCCATAAAAACCTCGCCAACCCAGGTTCCCCGGTCTATCGCCAATGGCATGAGGCTGTACTGCGCCACCATGGCAATAAACCTCCGCGGCATGGTGCTATTTGGCTGACCTACTACCCCAATGTGATGGTCGAATGGTATCCAGGTGTGCTGTGCATTTCAACGCTGCATCCCATGGGCCCAAATAAAACCCGCAATATTGTGGAGTTTTACTACCCCGAAGAAATCGCCCTCTTTGAACGGGAATTCGTCGAGGCCGAGCGCGCTGCTTATATGGAAACCTGCATTGAGGATGATGAAATTGCAGAGCGTATGGATGCAGGTCGTGCCGCACTCCTCGCCCGGGGCGTAAACGAAGTGGGCCCCTATCAAAGCCCAATGGAAGACGGCATGCAGCATTTTCATGAATGGTATCGCCGCGAGATGCAGTTTTAACTGGGCTCTCGGCTTGATTCACGGTAGACTATTTTTTTGCTAATTAAGCATAAGGAGTTTGTGCCATGCATCCACTCATCACACCCAATCAATTAGAAGAGCTGGTTAATACCGGCGCAGATATTCTGATCTGCGACTGCCGCTTTGATTTAGTCAACCCAAATGCAGGTCGTGAAGCCTATAACGCAGGGCATATCTTGGGCGCCATTTACGTCGATCTGGATCGCGATCTCTCTGCTGCTAAAACAGGAAGCAACGGTCGTCATCCCCTTCCAAGCCCCAAAGCATGGGCGAATACAAGGCAGCGCCTTGGCATGGATCCAAAGACTACCGTGATTGCCTACGATAATCACGGGTCGGTCTATGCAAGCCGCTTATGGTGGATGCTCAAAGCCAGTGGGCACGCACACGTTCAGGTACTCGATGGCGGTCTTAGCGCATGGAATGGCTCGATCGGCACGATTCCACCAGTAGTAGCTCCATTAAAGACTGCTATTCAAGCGCAGGAGTGGATCGGCTCTGTTACCGTTGATGCAATCGAACAATGGCTTACTGATTCAAAAGGGCAAAGCCTTGTTGATGCCCGTGCTGAGGATCGCTTTCGTGGGGAAAATGAAACCTTAGATGCCATCGGCGGCCATATTCCAGGAGCGCTGAATCGCTTCTTTAAACACAATCTCAGTGCAGGGCAATTTAAATCACCTGAGGTCTTGCGCACTGAATTTAAAGTCTTACTAGGCAACACCCCTGCAAGCAAGGTGATCAATCAGTGCGGCTCTGGCGTGAGCGCTTGCCACAATCTATTGGCAATGGAAGTGGCGGGCTTATCGGGATCCCGTTTATACGTTGGCAGCTGGAGTGAGTGGTGTACCGATCCAAAACGGCCAGTGGCGACCTAGCGACCTAAATCAAACCGCTGTGAATAGAGGCTAGTGTCCGCGCGAGAGCAACACCACCAAGCCTACCCCGCAGCCAATCAGTGTGATTTGCCGTAAAGACTCTTGCCAATGCGATCTACGGTGCATTTGCGGAATTAAATCACTCACCGCAATGTAAATAAATCCACTCGAAGCAATCACCAGCAAATAGGGCATTGCCGTGTTGGCTTTTTCCAAAAAGTAATACCCAAGCACGCCGCCCAATACCGATAGAGCGCCGCTAATGAGGTTGTAGAGGAGCGCTCGGGCGCGTGAGAAACCGGCATTAATCAGCACAATAAAGTCGCCAATCTCTTGTGGAATCTCGTGCGCCACAATGGCAATTGCGGTAAACATACCCACTTCAAAATCAACCATAAATGCAGCAGCAATCAACACACCATCCACAAAATTATGCAGGCCGTCGCCAATCAAAATCATCCAACCACTCTGACCAGCCTCTTCTGCATCATGCCCATGGTGGTGATCGTGGCCATCGCCTTCATGATGATGGCTATGGCGCAGTAGCGCTACTTTCTCAAGCAAAAAGAAGCCCAGCAATCCAGCAAGCAGTACGCCAAAGAGCATATGGGCATCCACTCCAGGCATCTCAAATGCTTCAGGCAAGGAATGCAGCAAGGCAGTAGCCAGCAAAATACCAACTGAAATGCTGACCATGCGGTCAACGAGCTTCGCTAAAACGCCCAGCGATAAGCTAGCCGCAATCAAAACACTCGAGAGACCCGCGCCTGCAGTTACTAAGACGATGAGCTGCAGAGCGGTCATGCCACTCCATTCCGCTTAAACCAATCGAGGCACTTCACCCATCCATCGGCTGCGGGGCCAGCACGATAGGTTTCGCGGTAATCCGCATGAAACGCGTGGGGCGCATCGAGGTAAATCTCAAAGCGCGATGCTTTGGCAGCCAGATTTTTTGATCCTGCAACGGCCAATGCTTGACGCATCTTATCCACACTTTCGAGCGGTATACCGGTATCGGCTGAACCATACAAACCAAGTACAGGCGCTTTGAGATCTGCCGCAATATCGACTGGATGACGTGGATTACTGGCTGTTTTTTCACCGACCAAACGCCCGTACCAAGCAACGCCTGCACGTACTTCTGGCATGGTGGCAGAAAGCCACGTAATGCGGCCACCCCAGCAAAAACCGGTAACGCCGACACGCTTGAGATCGCCACCGTTAGCGCCAGCCCATGCAATCGCCGTTCGAATATCACCCAAAACTTGCGCATCGGGAGTTTTCGAAACAATATTGCTAAAAATTTCAGCGACGGTTCCATACGTATTGGGATCGCCCGCACGCACAAATTTTTCGGGAGCAATGGCGAGGTAACCCAACTTTGCAAAACGGCGGGTGACATCGGCAATGTATTCATGAACACCAAAAATCTCGCTGCATACAATCACGATTGGCAATGGTCCTTTGGCCTTTTCGGGGCGCGATACATATGCAGGCATTTGAATGCCGCCCGATGGAATCGATAGTTCGCCTGCTTTGATTCCGGCAAAGTCAGTTTTAATTGCCTGCGCTAAAACGGGCTGGGATGCTGCAACAAAACCAACCCCTAGACCAGTTGCCGTTACCGCCGATGCCTTCATGAAGTCTCTTCGATTGGTGGTCATATTCATCTCCTCATTTCAGTTGATTAATGCGCCTCTTCCCAATTATCACCGACACCGATGCTCACCAGCAAAGGTACCTTCAGTGTTGCAACCGAGCACATCAGCCCTGGCAAAGCCTTTTGCACGTAATCGAGCTCGTCTAAAGGCACATCAAAGACCAGTTCATCGTGCACTTGCAGCAACATGCGGGTTTTTAGGTTTTCGGCTTCGAGCCAATTTTGTACCGCCACCATCGCTAATTTAATTAAATCGGCGGCAGTCCCTTGCATCGGTGCGTTGATTGCGGCCCGTTCGGCGCCCTGCCTTCGAGGGCCATTGGAACCCTTAATCTCCGGCAACCAAAGGCGCCTGCCAAAGACCGTTTCTACATAGCCTTGCTCCCGCGCTTGCAGCTTCGTTTCTTCCATGTACTGCGCCACGCTGGGATAACGCTCAAAGTAGGTGGCGATGTATTTTTGTGCAGCAGCACGTTCAATGCCCAAATTGCCAGCCAGACCATAGGCGCTCATGCCGTAAATCAAACCAAAGTTAATTACCTTGGCGTAGCGACGCTGCTCTGATGAGACTTGCTCGAGCGGAATGCCAAAAATCTCGGCTGCCGTTGCTTGATGAATGTCCTTGCCCGCTGCAAATGCAGTTAACAAACTTTCATCTTCCGCAATGTGCGCCATGATGCGCAGTTCAATTTGCGAATAATCCGCAGATAGTAATTTACAACCTGCTGCCGGCACAAAGGCTTCTCGTATGCGCCTGCCCTCCTCGGTGCGAACCGGAATATTTTGCATATTGGGCTCACTCGATGCCAAGCGCCCTGTTACTGCAACGGCTTGCGAAAAATTGGTATGCACGCGTCCGGTTTTGGGGTTGACCATGCGCGGCAATTTCTCAATGTAGGTCGACATCAGTTTGGCTAGGCCACGGTAATCCAAAATCCTCGCAGGCAAGGGAAAATCTTCCGCTAGTTTTTGCAATACCTCTTCATCAGTCGATGGTGCGCCCGATGGGGTTTTTTTAATCACTGGTAACTGCAATTGCCCAAACAAAATCTCGGCAATTTGTTTGGGCGACTGAATGTTAAATGGCTGCCCTGCAAGCGCATGAATCTCAGCCTCTAAGGCCAAGAGTCGCTTGCCTACTTCGAGCCCTTGGGCTGCTAAACGCGCCGAGTCAATCCGAATGCCATTGCGCTCCATCACCCCAAGTACGCGCATGGCTGGCATTTCGATCTGTTCGTATACGTAGCGCAAGCCAGGGCTGCTTTCAATCTGCGGCCATAGGAAATGATGCAGACGCAAGGTAATGTCAGCATCTTCTGCGGCATAGTTGGTTGCCGTTGCCAAATCGACTTGATCAAAACCAATTTGATGCACACCCTTACCGCAGACTTCTTCGTAGCGGATGGTCTTCACACCCAAATGGCGCTCCGCCAAGCTATCCATATTGTGAGCCAAATGCGATTCCAGCACATAGGACTCCAACAAGGTGTCGTGCTGTATCCCGCGTAAGGTAATACCGTAGTTCGCAAAGATATGGGCGTCGTACTTGAGGTTCTGCCCAAGTTTGTGACGCTTGGGGTCCTCTAACCAGGGGCGCATCTGATCCAAAACCGATTGGCGATCGAGCTGATCCTCACCTGTGCGGTGCGCCAGTGGGATGTAACAGGCAACGCCTTCTTCGGCACTGAGTGAAATCCCAACCAGCTCGGCCACCAAGGCATCAAGGCCGGTAGTTTCCGTATCAATGCACACCAAATCAGCAGCGGCTATTTTGTCTAGCCATGCTTCCAGTCTTGTCTGATCAACCACGCACTCGTATTGACGCTCGATCGCATTTTGCTCCGTAGCATCTTTTGCGGGAATCGTTGGTGTGAGCGCGGGTGGATTAACTGATTTTGATGAGACTGCGCTCGGCGATGAAACAGAGTTGCCGACTAAATCAAATGCAGGAGGATCGCCTTGTGTGGCAGCGCTTACCGCAGCAGTGCCTGCCTCACTCAACCGCTTTTCCACATCACGCAACCAGGTTTTAAATGCAAAGCGCTCAAAGAACTCTTTTAATACCGGTAAATTCTCTGGCTTGGCATGCAAATCATCAAGGCCTGGGATGTGCTCATTGAGGTCGCAGTCCAATTTGACTGTGAGCAACTCCCGTGCGCGCAATAACCAGGGCAGGCTGGCGCGAAGATTGTCGCCCACCACCCCTTTGATTTCATCTGCACGCGCCATTAACTGATCTAAATTACCGTATTCGGCGAGCCACTTATTTGCCGTTTTTGGGCCCGCTTTAGGTACCCCGGGTACGTTATCCACCGCATCACCAACGATGGTGAGGTAATCCACAATGCGCTCGGGCGGCACGCCAAACTTTTGCGTTACGCCATCCACATCGAGCTTCTCATCAGTCATGGTATTAATCAGCGATACCGAGGGATTGACCAGTTGCGCCAAATCCTTATCACCAGTCGAGATGATGGTGTCCCAGCCTGCCTCAGTAGCTTGTCTGGACAGCGTACCAATGACATCGTCCGCCTCCACCCCCGAAACCATCAAAACGGGCCAGCCTAAGGCCTTAACTAACTCATGAATCGGCTCAATTTGCGCCACCAGGTCTTCCGGCATGGCGCTCCGGTTTGCCTTGTATTCGGAGTACATTTCATCCCGGAAGGTCTTGCCTTTAGCATCAAAAACGCAGGCCAAGTGGTCTGCCTGGATCTCGGCCCTAGCCCGCCGCATCATATTGACCATGCCATAGACCGCTCCGGTAGGCTCTCCGGCCGCATTTCGGAGGTCTGGCATGCCATGAAAGGCCCGATACAGGTAACTGGAACCGTCTACCAACAAGAGTCTATGTTTAGTCATACCGCAATCGTACAATCTAGTTACTTACTTGTTGCTAATTCCTTGCCATCTCGGCTGAGGAGCTAGCTTGAGCTAACCAAAAACCAAGACACTTTATGCGCCCAACCCTGCACCTGCTTGCAACTTCGCTAATTTCAAGCCTAATGGCCATTTGCGCCTCTGCTCAAGCCCAAGGGGGAAATTCTCAGGCTCTGAGCCCAGCAGAGCTGGGTCGCATTAATAATCAACCGATTGCTGCCCCCGTTGGCAACCCCGGCGCATTAGGTAATGCGGATGCGCGCAAACCCACTTTTGAATACACCGACCCAGGTGGCACTCAAGTCAAGGAATTCCGTGATGCCAATGCACCGACCGAGGTTCAAGTCAAAGGTCCCTTAGGTACTTATGAAATGTCGCCCCCCACATCCGTTATGCCAGGGCCGAGCAATCAAAGCAATGACAATTTGCTGAGCGTTCCCAGCATTCGAATTCCGTTTTAAATCTACTTTCGTATGGCCGTATTTACTCCCGTTGAATTAAGCGATGTCTCGAAATGGATTGCGACAGACTTTGATATCGGGGTAGCGTCGGCTGTTCACGGTATTCAGGGCGGAATTGAGAACTCCAATTTTTTTCTCGATACAAACAACGAGCGCGGTCCAAACGAATATGTTGTCACTATTTTTGAGCGCTTATCTGCGACGCAACTCCCTTACTACCTTGAGCTGATGCGCCACCTGGCTGAAAAAGGCATTCCGGTACCTAAGCCAATTGCAAATCATGCGGGCAGTATTTTATTTTCGCTCAAGGGTAAACCGGCTGCAATCGTCAGCAAGCTCGCAGGCGCATCGTGCTTACAACCCTCCCCCGCGCATTGCACTATGGTGGGAAGTATGCTGGCCAAAATGCATTTGGCTGGCGCTGATTTTGCCCAGCATCAACCCAATCTGCGCAGCCTTTATTGGTGGCGCGAAACGGTTCCGGCAATCTTGCCTCACCTGAGTGCCGATCAAAGTGCCTTGCTAGTCGATGAGATGGCTTTTCAAGAAACATTTTTTGCATCGGCCGCATACCGCGCGCTTCCAGAAGGCGCAAGCCATTGCGATCTCTTTCGCGATAACGTCCTATTTGAAGATCAAGGCTCGGACTTACGCCTGGGTGGATTTTTTGATTTCTATTTTGCCGGCACCGATAAATGGTTATTTGATCTTGCGGTCACCATCAATGATTGGTGCTTCTTAGATGGTGGTGCGCTGGATTCTGGTCGCATGCAAGCATTAGTTGATGCCTATCAATCCGTGCGGCCACTTAGTCCAGATGAACTAGCGAGTATTGCAGCTATGCTACGGGCTGCAGCCCTGCGTTTTTGGATCTCGCGTTTGTGGGATTTTTATTTGCCCCGGGATGCGCAGATGTTGACGCCCCATGACCCAAACCACTTCGAGCGAATATTACGTAGCCGCCGCTCCGCTGCAGGCTCTATTTCTTAAAATCGACCCCACAAAGCACCTCAATGAAACTCAATCACGTAAACCATAAAGAAGCCCTTACCTGGATACGCCAGGGATTTTGGCTTTTTAAACAAAATCCGCTCGGGTTTTTAATGCTGGTCTTCATGTACATTTTCTTTGCACAGCTGTCTATTTTGATTCCAGTGATTGGTGTTTTTGTCGTGCTCTTAGTAACCCCCGCCCTTTCGGTTGGTTTTATGACCGCATGTCGGCAAGCTATCCAAAAGGAACGGATTCTGCCGACGGCCTATTTAGCCGCATTTCGTTTGCCATCCACGCTGGCACGCAAGCGCATTTTGCAGCTCGGCCTGATTTACACCGCATGCATCTTGATACTGAGCTTTTTAGCCAGTCTGATTGTTGACTTTGAAGCGCTACTGCCGCTCTTGACAAGCGAAGAGGCTCCCAGCGCTGAGGCTATGGCACAGCTGTACAAATTAGTGTTCATTGGCGGCGCACTCTATATTCCGGTTGCGATGCTGATGTGGTTCGCGCCCCTGCTCGTTGCTTGGGCAGAAATGCCGCTACTGCAAGCCATTTTTTCCAGCTGGATGGCATGCTGGTCGAATCGCGGTGCATTTGCTTACTATTTACTCATATGGAGCATCGTTCTGGTTGCGGTACCTATGTTAATTGGCGGTATGCTCGAAGCATTGGGTTTTGCTAGCATCGCCTCTTATGTGGTTGCACCCATATCGATGGGCGGGCTCACGATTATGTATTGTTCATTCTTTGCAACCTGGAAAGGCTGCTTCACTGATAACAACATTGAGCAGTTATCGATCGAGAGTTAGGTCAGCCTAGGCGTCAATCGCCGTCAGTCTGGCAATGCTGAGTTGCAACCACTTCACACCATGGCGCTTAAAGTTCACTTGGGCACGCGCTTCAAGGTCGAGGCCTTCTAAGCCAACAACACGACCTTCGCCAAACTTGGTATGAAAGACGGCTTGCCCAATTGCAAAGGGATAGCCTGAACGCGGCGGCGCAGCCATTCGCTTCACGGTCTCAGTGGCTTTGTTGCGACTGCCTAAGCGTGGCGTATCCATATCAAATACATCTGCTCCTTCGTTATCGCGCTGACGGGTGTAGCCCCCACTCTGCCAACTCGAGCCCGTATTACGACTACCGCCCCAGCGTGCATCGCTTGCTTTGGGGGTCAACCATTTCAGGGAATCTGATGGTAGCTCTTCCAAGAAACGCGATGGCATGTTGTAGCGCACTTGGCCGTGCAACATGCGGGATTGCGTGTGCGATAGGTAAAGGCGCTCTTTCGCGCGGGTAATCGCCACATACATTAAACGGCGCTCTTCCTCTAAGCCATTGGCCTCATTAACGCTGTTCTCGTGTGGAAATAAACCTTCTTCGAGGCCCGTAATAAAGACGGCGGTGAACTCAAGTCCCTTAGCGGAATGCACCGTCATTAACTGTATGGCATCTTGTCCGGCTTGCGCTTGGTTATCGCCCGCCTCCAGCGAGGCATGGGATAAAAAGCCTGCCAGTGGCGATGCTTCGAGCGTGCCGGGGTCGTTTTCTCCAGGCAGCAATGCGGCTTCGGCATTTTGCCCGTAGCCCTCTTCAGCAATAAAAGCAGTAGCCGCATTGACAAGTTCTTGTAAGTTTTCGACGCGATCTTGGCCTTCGCGCTCGGTCAAATAGTGCTGGATTAAACCGCTGTGCTGGATCACAAACTCAACTGTTTCTGGCAGGGTATTGCGGCGGGTTGCCTCGCGCATGTGATCCACTAGGCGCACAAAGCCGCCTAAGGCCGCACCAGCCTTTCCTTCTAAACTCGTAGCAGCTAAATACAGTGAGCATTGCTGCTGCCGTGCTGCATCTTGCAGTGCCTCGATCGAGCGCGCACCAATACCGCGGGTTGGAAAATTAACCACCCGAGAAAATGACGTATCGTCATTGGGGTTCTCTAGTAGGCGCAAGTAAGCGAGGGCATGTTTAATTTCAGCACGCTCAAAAAAGCGCAGACCGCCATACACGCGGTATGGAATGCCCGATGAAAATAAGCCATGCTCAATAATGCGTGACTGGGCATTGCTGCGATAGAGAAGCGCAATATCACTGCGCCGTAAGCCGCCGTTGACGAGCGCTTTAAT
>CAWUTW010000096.1:0-9845 GCA_963925585.1 uncultured Polynucleobacter sp.
CGATAGCGTGTTTTAGCCCCGTAGGTCCCTACCATTGGCATTTCGCCACTAATCCAACTGGCGTCCATTGCGCTTAAATGCAGGCTACAAAGCCACGGATGCGCGTGGCCTTGGGCGATATAGAGTGTATTGCTCGCCATGTCTTTGCGGGCGACGTACCAGGCATCGCCATTACCATCCTGGCTGCCGCCAATCCCAATGCCTTTGCGCTGACCGAGGGTAAAAAACGCCAAGCCCATGTGCTCACCAACGGTCTTACCATCCGGGGTTTTAATGGGGCCTGGGGTAGTCGGCAGGTAGCGATTTAAAAATTCCCGAAACGGCCGCTCACCAATAAAACAAATGCCAGTCGAATCTTTTTTACGGGCGTTTGGTAAACCAATTTGATCGGCCAAGGTGCGTACTTCGGTCTTGGCCATTTCGCCCAGCGGAAACATGACTTTTGCCAGCTGCTGCTGACTCAGGCGATGTAAAAAGTAGCTTTGATCCTTGCTGGCATCGAGTCCCTTAAGTAGCTGAACCCCTTCAACGGCATGCCTGGCCCGCGCGTAGTGCCCGGTGGCGATGGCGTCTGCACCCAAGGCCATCGCGTGGTCTAAAAAGGCTTTAAATTTGATTTCGGCATTACACAAAACATCGGGATTGGGGGTACGGCCGGCGCTGTATTCGCGTAAGAATTCAGCAAAAACCCGCTCCCGGTACTCTGCAGCAAAGTTAACCGCCTCTACGTCAATCCCAATCAGGTCCGCCACCGAGACCACATCCAACCAATCTTGGCGGCTCGAGCAATACTCGCTGTCGTCATCGTCCTCCCAGTTTTTCATAAAAAGTCCAATAACTTCAAAGCCTTGCTGTTTTAAAAGCCAGGCCGTTACGGACGAATCCACGCCCCCAGACATCCCCACCACGATTTTTGAGGGGTGAGACAGCGGAATTGCGGAAGAATGAAGGTCGAGCATCAAAAAATGAGAGAATTACGCTTAAGTTACCGGTTCCCCATTGTAAAAGTCTTACGTTGGATACACACCAATAAAAAGAAATTATCAACGCAATGGGTAAGTGTGCTCAAAAGGCCAAGCTGCTTTAACTAATACCGCTTTTCTAAATTATTTGCTTTCGGAGACATGCCATGCGCATTGGAGTGCCACTAGAAACCAGACCGGGGGAAACTCGGGTCGCAGCCACACCGGAGACGGTCAAAAAACTGATCAGCCAAGGCCATCAATTCATTATTCAATCGGGTGCTGGTAACGGCGCCAGCGTCCCTGATTCGGCTTATGAAGCCGTTGGCGCTACCATCGGCAGCGCTGCAGATGCCTTTGCGGCCGAGATTGTTCTTAAAGTTCGCGCCCCCCAGGCGGATGAACTCAAGCAAATCAAAACAAGTGCTGTGCTAATTGGCATGCTTGATCCATTTGATAACGAGGCAATTGCAGCAATGGCCGGTCAAGGCATTACCGCCTTTGCACTTGAAGCAGCGCCGCGCACCACCCGCGCCCAAAGCATGGATGTTTTGTCGTCGCAGGCCAACATCGCAGGCTATAAAGCCGTCATGCTCGCGACCAATGAATATCAGCGCTTTATGCCCATGTTGATGACCGCCGCAGGTACCGTTAAGGCAGCGCGCGTACTCATTTTAGGTGCTGGCGTTGCAGGCCTGCAAGCCATTGCGACAGCAAAACGCTTAGGCGCTGTAATTGAAGCGTCTGATGTGCGCCCTGCTGCAAAAGAACAAATCGAATCACTTGGCGCTAAGTTTGTTGATGTGCCCTACGAGACCGATGAAGAACGCGAGATCGCTAAAGGCGTCGGCGGTTATGCGCGTCCGATGCCAGAGTCTTGGATGAAACGCCAAGCTGCCTTGGTTGCTGAGCGTGCTCAGCAAGCGGATATTGTGATTGCCACTGCCTTAATTCCGGGGCGTAAGCCTCCCGTCTTATTGCACAGCGAAACCGTAGCCAAGATGAAACCCGGTTCGGTTGTGATCGATTTAGCCGCTGGCCGTGGTGAAAATGGTTCTGGCAATTGCCCGCTCACCCGCGCAGACCAAATCATCGATGCGAATGGCGTGAAGATTGTTGGCTATACAAACTTACCCAGCATGGTTGCAGCAGATGCGTCAGCACTCTATGCGCGCAACGTACTGGACTTTATGAAACTCATCATCAATAAAGAAGCGCAGCTTGCTATTCCTGCTGCAGCAGATGATGACATTGTTGCAGCCTGCCTCATGTGTCGTGATGGCCAAGCTGTCCGTAAAAATTAATTATTGAAGGAATGATCATGGATGCAGCTGCAATTCAAAGTATTCTTACGGTCCAAAACATTACGGTGTTTGTGCTGGCCATTTTTGTTGGCTACCACGTTGTTTGGAACGTCACTCCCGCATTGCATACCCCTTTGATGGCGGTAACCAATGCGATTTCTGGAATTATCATCGTCGGCGCTTTGTTGCAAACTGAAGTCATCAACGGCGATGAGATTACCCTCACCAGCATAATTGGTGCGCTTGCCGTCTTCCTGGCCTCGATAAACATTTTTGGTGGCTTTATGGTCACCCGCCGCATGCTTGAAATGTTTAAAAAGAAGGCTCCCAAAAACGAAGCCGCTGGCACAAAGTAAGAGAACCACACCATGTCTAATATCACAGCGATTTCATATCTTATTTCTTCGGTACTGTTTATCCTCGCGCTGCGGGGCTTATCGTCACCGACCACCTCCCGTCAAGGTAACGTCTATGGAATGATCGGCATGTTGCTGGCCGTCATCACCACATTCTTGATTCCCACATTTAAGCCTGTCTATTGGTTGATTGGCGTTGCCATCGTTGCTGGCGCGATCATCGGTTCGATTGCAGCTAAACGTGTGCAAATGACCAAGATGCCTGAGCTGGTTGCCTTAATGCACTCCTTTGTTGGTCTATCAGCGGTACTGATCGCGATTGCGGCGGTAATTAACCCAGCACAAGACCACTCTGGCGCGCAGAAGATCGAACTCTTTATTGGCGCTTTCATTGGTGCAATTACCTTTACCGCATCGATCATTGCCTTTGGTAAGTTGTCGGGCAAAGTCAGTGGCAAGCCAGTGACCTTCTCTGGCCAGCACATGCTGAACTTAGTTCTGGCTATTTTGATGGTTGCCGGTGGCGTCGTGTATTTCTTAACCGATAGTCATGCGGCCTTCCTCGCGATGTGCGCCGTTGCATTGATACTGGGTGTCACCCTCATCATCCCCATTGGCGGTGCCGATATGCCAGTAGTGGTATCGATGCTCAATAGCTATTCTGGCTGGGCAGCAGCGGGTATTGGTTTTACCCTCAACAACCCAGTCTTGATCATTGCCGGCGCCTGCGTTGGCTCTTCAGGTGCAATTCTGTCTTACATCATGTGTAAAGCGATGAACCGCTCAATCATCGCGGTTTTGCTCGGCGGCTTTGGTGCTGAAGCCGCTGGCGGTGGCGATGATGATGGCGCGCCAAAGAACTATAAATCGGGCTCAGCTGAAGATGCGGCATTTTTAATGACCAATGCCGATACCGTGATCATTGTTCCAGGCTACGGTTTAGCGGTTGCGCGCGCGCAGCATGCACTTAAAGAGTTAACCGAGAAGTTGACGCACCACGGCGTAACGGTGAAATATGCAATTCACCCGGTCGCCGGACGGATGCCAGGCCACATGAACGTTTTGCTAGCAGAAGCCGAAGTGCCATACGACCAAGTATTTGAAATGGAAGACATTAACAGTGACTTCGGTCAGGCTGATGTGGTTCTGGTTTTAGGCGCAAACGACGTGGTTAACCCTGCAGCACGTACGCCGGGTAGCGCGATTTTCGGCATGCCCATTTTAGAAGCCTATAAAGCCAAGACCATTATTGTCAACAAGCGTTCGATGGCTGCCGGTTACGCTGGCCTCGATAACGAACTCTTCTACATGGATAAAACCATGATGGTCTTCGGTGATGCGAAGAAGGTTATTGAAGATATGGTTAAGGCAGTTGAATAATTGAACGCATAGCCTTCGGATAAGCCACTCACGAGTGGCTTTTTTCCTTTTTAGTATCCGACGTAATTACACAGAGAAAGCCCATCGTGAAAAAATTTCCAAAATTGTTTTTTTGTCTTATAGGTCTTCTTTGTTCTGCTACCGTCTTTGCGCAGCAAACGTATCCGAATCGCAGCATTCAAATGATCATGCCCTTACAGGCTGGAAGTGGGGTTGATATATTGATGCGCCCCATTGCTCAACGCATGGGCGAAAACTTAAACCAAACGATTGTTATTGAAAATATTCCAGGCGGAGCGGGTCTGATTGGGGCCACTAAAGTTGCGCAATCGCCGTCCGAGGGCTACGTTTTGGGTGCATTTAATGACAGTATTTTGACCATGGTGCCGAATTTATACCCAAAAGTGGAGTACGACCCCATCACCAGTTTTGTGCCTATCTCCCAAGTCGCATCCATCACGTTTGTCATGGTGGCCAACCCATCTTTTTCAGCTAACACAGCGGCTGATCTAGTGAGAATTGCGAAAGCCAATCCTGGAAAGATTGACTATGCTTCTGGCGGAAATGGATCGCCTCAGCATATTGGAATGGAAATATTTCGCCAGCTAAGTGGAGCCCCATTGGTACACATACCGTATCGCGGCGCTGCCGCTGCAGTAACGGATGTCATGGCTGGCCAAGTTCCAGTGATGATCAGTGCCTTATCTGTTGTGTTGCCCCATATAAAGTCTGGCAGGCTTAAAGTATTAGGTGTTGCCAGTAAAAAACGTTCCTCTTTGCTTCCAAACGCCCCAACCATTGATGAGAGTGTTCGTGGCTATGAATTCTCAACATGGGGTGCAATTGTCGCGCCAAAAGGCACATCAAGCGCTGTGGTTAGTAAGATCAATGACTCTCTTGCTACGGCACTGAAAGATCCTAAATTGCGCGAGCAACTGACGCAGCAAGGATTCGAAATCAGCCCAATTGGATCTGAAAATCTCAAAGAAGTTACGATGCAAGGATTGGTACGCATGAAGCGGGTAATTAAAGAGGGTGGGATTGAGCCTAATTAACAGAATGTGTAATCAGAAATAAAAAAGGGCAGCTAGGCTGCCCTTTTCAGTTCTAGCTAGGCTAGATCATTACATCATACCGCCCATACCGCCCATGCCGCCGCCCATACCGCTCATATCGGGCATGCCGCCTGCGCCGTCATCTTTCGGTGACTCGCAGATTGCACAATCGGTTGTGAGGAGTAGTGCTGCAACCGAGGCTGCATTAACTAAAGCAGTTTTGGTTACTTTAGTAGGATCGATCACGCCCTGAGCTACCAAATCACCGTACTCGCCTGTAGCTGCGTTATAGCCATTGTTGCCCTTACTGGCCATGACTGCATTCACAACCACACTGGCTTCGTCGCCTGCGTTGGAAACGATAATACGCAGTGGCTCTTCCATGGCGCGTAGAACGATACTGATACCAGCATCTTGATCAGCGTTATCGCCCTTGAGGCCCATGATGCCTTGCTTTGCACGAATCAAGGCGACGCCGCCGCCAGGAACAATGCCTTCTTCCACTGCAGCACGGGTTGCGTGCAGAGCGTCGTCAACACGGGCTTTTTTCTCTTTCATTTCAACTTCAGTAGCAGCGCCAACCCGAATCACTGCAACACCGCCTGCCAATTTAGCAACGCGCTCTTGCAATTTTTCACGATCGTAATCGCTGGTTGCCTCGTCGATTTGAACGCGAATGTTCTTCACGCGCGCTTCGATTGCTTTTGCATCGCCTGCACCATCAATTAGGATGGTGTTTTCTTTGCCAATCTCAACGCGCTTGGCTTGACCCAAATGCTCGAGGGTAGTTTTCTCGAGGGTTAAACCAATTTCCTCGGCAATCACTTGACCGCCAGTCAAAATGGCGATGTCTTCGAGCATGGCTTTACGACGATCACCAAAACCAGGGGCTTTCACAGCACAGGTTTTAATAATGCCGCGGATGTTGTTCACAACCAATGTAGCCAAGGCTTCGCCTTCGACATCTTCTGCAACGATCATGAGTGGACGACCCGACTTTGCTACTTGCTCGAGTACGGGCAACAGATCACGAATGTTGCTGATCTTCTTGTCAAACAAGAGGATGTATGGGCTTTCCAAGACAGCCACTTGCTTCTCTGGCTGATTAATGAAGTAAGGCGATAGGTAACCGCGATCAAACTGCATACCTTCTACGACTTCGAGTTCGTCTTCGAGTGACTTACCATCTTCTACGGTAATCACGCCTTCCTTACCCACTTTTTCCATGGCTTCGGCAATGCGCTGACCAATGCTGACATCGCTGTTAGCAGAGATCGAACCAACTTGAGCGATTTCTTTGGTGGTGGTGCATGGCTTACTGATTTTCTTCAGCTCTTCTAAAGCAGCAGTGACTGCTTTATCAATACCGCGCTTCAAATCCATTGGGTTATGGCCTGAAACAACGTACTTCATACCTTCGCGAACGATGGACTGTGCCAGTACGGTTGCAGTTGTTGTGCCATCACCAGCGATATCAGCAGTTTTAGAAGCCACTTCCTTCACCATCTGCGCACCCATGTTCTGGAGCTTGTCTTTGAGTTCGATTTCTTTCGCAACGCTCACGCCATCTTTTGTGATGGTGGGGCCGCCGAATGAACGCTCGATTACGACGTTACGACCTTTAGGTCCGAGGGTCACTTTTACTGCGTTAGCGAGGATATTGACACCCTCAACCATTTTGGTACGGGCGCTATCGCCAAATACGACGTCTTTTGCTGCCATGATTGAATTCCTTTCTTATGCTCTCTATTACTTCTGAACAACGGCCATGATGTCTTCTTCGCGCATGACGAGTAGCTCATCTGCGCCCACTTTGACAGTTTGTCCGGCATATTTACCGAACAACACACGGTCGCCTACTTTGACATCAGGGGCATTTAATTTGCCGCTGTCATCGCGCTTGCCTGGACCTACGGCTAAAACTTCGCCCTGATCTGGCTTCTCGGCTGCTGCATCTGGAATAACGATTCCTGAGGCAGTCTTGGTTTCTTGATCCATACGCTTGATGATCACGCGATCATGTAAAGGACGTAGATTCATTCCTTCTCCTAAGTTAGTGAGTGTTAACTACATAAAAATCGATATAAATCGTCGGGTTATAATCTCTACACCTCAAGTTAAAACGATTTTGACTTAGTCAAGGTCGTTTTAGCACTCGATTGCAGTGAGTGCTGATTATATAGGTCTATTCCCGCTAATTTCAAGGGGGTGGCCCAATAAAAGCCTGTTGTAGGTCTTTTCCTACAGACAAATCAGATCTGCCTGCTTACTTCCCGGACCTGTCCTGCCTAGACTGGACAGTCATCGACTGGAGAACACCATATGAGTCCCAAATCTCGGCTGTATACGCTTGTTCATGCATGGAAGAACAAGCCTTTTCATGAGCTGCGGGATGCCCAAGGCACTCATACGCCCAATCTAGCCCACGAAACCCAGGATGCCGGTAGCAATGCCAACTGGTCTAAACGCCAAACCGTCAGCTACGAGCCCATTTTTAATGCGGCAGGCAATGCCATGTCGGCTGCCTTGTTCAGGCCACTTTTGGGCGCCAGCGACACCCAGGTATTGCGCTTTTCCATGGAAGGGCTGGATGCAGCGAGTTACTGGCATTGCTGCAACAGGCCTATTCAGATTCTCTTACCTTTATCGCCCGGCATGCTCGCTAATCCACAGCGCATTGATGCCCTGTGCGACCTGATTTTAAATTCCAGATTACCCGTTGGCCTCGTTCACATTGGCGTTACTGCAATACCAACCGAAGCACTTCGAGCCAATTGCAAAGAAGGTCTATTGCGCCTGCGTCGTATCGGCGTGCTACTGCACCTGATGAATGCCAGCCCACAATCAATCCAGCCACAGTGGCTAGAGGAAATTAAATTCGACGGCATCCATTTTTCAATTCAGGAGCTGCGCAGCGACGATATTGCTCTAGCGAACCAACAAGCCCAATTGCTCGATGCCCTCGCGATGGCAAGGGAGCTGGGTGCAATGCTCTATGCCAATGGCATTACCTTAATTAAAGACCTCGAAAACGCCAGGCTCTTGCCGGTGGATTTTTGCTACGGCGGCTTAATGATGTCGCCCGTCAGTAGGCACCAAATTCTTCATATCAGCGACAGTCGAATTGCGAAAGCCATTTTTGCAGTGAAACCCCATGGAAGTACAAACCAGAACGGAGATAGGCAATGAAGAAAAGTGTCATGTTAGTAGACGATCATCCCGCCATGTTGATGGCCCTCAAAAGTATGCTGCAAGACCAACTGCTGTTTGAAGTAGTAGGCCAGTGCCGCAATGGAGAGGAGTGCTTGCAAAGTATGAAGCAAATCAATCCCGATATTGTGATTCTTGATCTCGATATGCCCAAAACGGATGGGTTTGATGTGATTCGCCGGATTAGTTTGACCTACCCCGACATCCGCTTGCTGGTTTTATCGAGTCTAGATGAGCATGTGTACGGCGGACGTGTTCGCTCCTTGGGTGCTCATGGTTTCATCAACAAAACCGCCGGGGCCGATGTTATCTTGGCGGCCTGCGTAGCCATCTCCCAAGGCTATGCTTGTTTTTCGCATACCCGCAATGGCCATAGCTCGCTCAGCGACCAGGAGAAACTGGCCCTGATCTCTGATCGTGAATTGCAAGTGATGAAGTATTTGGGTAAAGGCAACAGCAACCAACACATTTCTGACCTACTGCATATCAGTAATAAAACCGTAGCAACTTACAAAACGCGCATCTTTGAAAAGCTTGGCATCAACAATATTGCGGACCTCATTATGTTTTGCCGTAATAACCACATTATTGAGGGATGATGCGAGTAACGGCATTTGATAAAGTTACTTGCAGCGCCGTACTGCTTTACTGCAGTACGGCTTTTGCACATCACATTGAACTCACTCTGGCAGAGCAATCGTGGATCAAAGCAAGGCCGGTAGTGTATTTCAGTATTCATGAGCAACATGCGCCCTACCTTACACCCCAAGACAAGAGTGGACAAGCTGGGGTTTACCAATCGCTCATTGATGCGCTGAGCCAGCAAACACAGCAGCAATACCAACCGATTTGGCGCGCCAATAATGCAGACTTAGCCGACCTACTTAGCAAGCAATCGATTGACTTTGTGATTGATCCGCCCTTGGCCTCTCAAAAGCAAATGCAGGCAGGAATCTGGTCAGAGCCCGTTTTTTGGGGCCATAAGGTGGTAGTAACGCGTACTGAGACCCCGCTTGACAGCCCAGTGATCGCCCCAAAAACGGCTTTTTTTGCAACAGACTCAAGCCACCGCGGCCACCAATCCGTAGCCCATTTATTTGCCGCACTTATGAAGCGCGAGTACGACGCCGTAGTGATGCCGATTCGGCTTGCCCAGTATGCCATGCACGCAGAATACCAAGCCCATTTAAAGCTCAATGGTTTATATGGTCGTGAGCCACTGGCATACCGCTGGTTTATTGGTAACCATGCTGAGGCCCTTAAAGGAATCTTGGAAAAAACCTTGCATGCGCTTGATCCGGTGGCATCGCGTGCCCTCTTTTCCATCCCCGGTTTTGGTATCGAGCCAAGCGACGATTCAAATGGCGCTGATCTTGACTTGATGCACCAGCATCACGCCCCGTGGAAGCGCCATATTCTGTTTGGCTTTTTGTGCGCCATGCTCTTGGGCGGATTTATTTGGATTATTCATTTGCAGCGCAATCGAAAACAACATGTGCTGCAAAATGCCGCCTGTTAATGCAAAAAGAACATGCCGAGCGGGCCAACAATGCTAAATCCAATTTTTTAGCTGAAATG
>CAWUTW010000097.1:0-6072 GCA_963925585.1 uncultured Polynucleobacter sp.
GGCTATTTTTGCGTCTTCACCTTCGCTGCGCACCACTTTCGTGAGTTCTTTACGACGCTCCTCGGTCATAGCAGGCATCGGAACACGAATCAAATCGCCTTGAGACGCTGGGTTTAAACCCAAATCAGAATCTCGAATAGCCTTCTCGATTACTGCAACCATCGTCTTTTCGAAGGGCTGCACATTGATGGTGCGGGCATCAGCCAAACCTAAGCTGGCTACCTGACTTAATGGGGTTGGATTGCCGTAATAATCCACCTGAATATGCTCCAAGATGCCGGGGTTAGCACGGCCCGAACGGATCTTAGCCAGTCCGCTCTTTAAGGAATCGAGCGACTTTTGCATCTTTTGATCGGTATTGTTTTTAATTTCGGCTGCAGACATGCTGTTCTCCTATTAGACGTGCACCAAAGTGCCTTCGGGCTCACCCTGCACTACGCGCAATAAGGCTCCCGGTTTTAAGATTGAAAATACTTTGATCGGTAACTTGCGGTCGCGGCATAAGGCAAATGCAGTTGCATCCATTACCTGCAGGTTTTGAATGATTGCCTCATCAAAGGTAATCGAATCGTAGCGTGTCGCGCTCGCATCTTTATTGGGATCACTGCTGTAAATGCCGTCGACTTTGGTTGCTTTAAGCATGATGTCAACGCCCATTTCAGCACCACGCAATGCCGCAGCAGTATCGGTCGTAAAAAAGGGATTACCGGTACCGGCAGCAAAAATCACAACCTTGCCTTCGCTCATCGCCCGAATGGCCCTTGGGCGAATGTAGGGCTCAACCACTTGATCCATGCGCAAAGCCGATTGCACTCTGGCCTCAACGCCCTTTTGGCGCAAGGCATCTTGCAAGGCAAGGGAGTTCATCATGGTAGCCAACATGCCCATGTAGTCTGCTGTAGCGCGGTCCATACCGGCAGCACCACCAGCAACCCCGCGGAAAATATTACCGCCGCCAATCACGATCGCCAGCTCAATACCTAGACGGACCACCTCGGTGATTTCAGCGACCATGGAATCGATGGTGGTTGGGTTGATGCCAAAAGCATCCTCACCCATTAACGCTTCACCAGAAAGTTTAAGGAGTACGCGCTTGTATGCTGGCATGGTTGTTTAGTCTGCTTAGGTTATTGATTTATATGTATTTTTTAATGATTGATTCCCATTATAAAGGGCAAAGAAAAGGGCGCAGAAACTTTCGCTTCTACGCCCTCTCGGGATGCAAAACCACATAAAACAAGGGTGCAAACCCCCTTTAATTTTAAAGGGCTCTTTTATGCGCTTGCTTTTGCAGCAGCTACCTGGGCAGCGACTTCCGCAGCAAAGTCATCTTGCCGCTTTTCAATGCCCTCGCCCACGATGAACATCGTAAATGACTTAATGGTCGTGTTCGCGGCCTTAAGCATTTGCTCAACGGTTTGTTTATCGTTTTTCACGAAGGGTTGATTCAACAGCGACACCTCTTTTAGGTACTTTTGTACCGAGCCCTCAACCATCTTGGCAACGATATCGGCAGGCTTGCCGGATTCGGCTGCTTTTTGCTCTGCAATGTTGCGCTCGGTCGCAATGTTTTCTGCTGGAACTTGGGCAGTAGACAAGGCAACTGGCTTCATTGCAGCAATGTGCATCGCAACGTCTTTCGCGGCCACCTCATCGCCAGTGAACTCCACCATCACACCAATGCGGGTTCCGTGCAAATACGAAACCAATTTGCTGTCGCCAGCAAAACGCTGAAAGCGGCGTGGGGTGATGTTTTCACCAATACGACCAATCAACTTAGTGCGAACGGCCTCAACGGTTGCTCCCTCGAGCGGCAATGCAGCCAAGGCAGTAACGTCAGCTGGATTACTGTTCGCAACCAGTTTGGCGCAGTTATCCGTAAACGCTAAAAAGTCATCGTTCTTCGACACAAAGTCGGTTTCGCAATTGACTTCAATTAAGGCGCCAGTAGTACCATTGATAAAAGCAGCCACTACGCCCTCAGCAGTAACGCGGGAGGCGGCTTTGCTGGCTTTGCTACCGAGCTTTACACGCAGAATTTCTTCTGCCTTAGCCATATCGCCATCGGCTTCGGTCAATGCTTTTTTACACTCCATCATTGGAGCATCGGTTTTGGCACGAAGATCGCCAACCATTGCAGCGGTGATTGCAGCCATTACTCAGTCTTCCCTTCTTCAACGAACTCTTCTTCGCCTTCTTTAACGGCAGTCAAAATCTCTTGTACTGAGTTTGCCTTGCCTTCCAAGATGGCATCCGCAATTCCGCGCACATATAGCATTACTGCTTTGCTGGAGTCATCGTTGCCTGGAATGATGTAATCAACGCCTTCAGGGGAATGATTGGTATCCACAACCGCGATGACTGGAATGCCTAATTTCTTAGCTTCGGTAATCGCAATCTTGTGATAGCCAACGTCCACTACGAAAATGGCATCGGGTACGCCATTCAAATCCTGAATGCCGCCCAAGGCTTTTTGTAATTTGTCGAGGTCACGGTCATTGGTGAGGGCTTCTTTCTTGGAGAGCTTTTCCCAATCGCCTGCTTCTTTCGCAACGGCCATGTCTTTCAGGCGCTTTAGTGAACCTTTGACGGTTTTGAAGTTGGTCAGGGTACCACCAAGCCAGCGGCTATCGATGTATGGCATACCTGCACGGGCAGCCTCTTCAGCGATGATCTCGCGGGATTGGCGCTTGGTACCAACAAACAAAATGGTGCCGCGATTGGCTGCAATTTGTTTTGCCACTTTCAGGGCTTCCTGAAACATGGGCAATGTTTTTTCTAAATTGATAATGTGGATTTTATTGCGATGGCCAAAAATATAAGGGGCCATCTTGGGGGACCAGAAACGTGTTTGGTGGCCAAAATGGCAACCGGCTTCTAGCATCTGACGCATAGTCACTGACATAACATTCTCCTAAGGGTTTGATCTAAGGTTAGGTCCTAGCTGCACTAAAAAATGCCACCCTGGAAGGCCTAACCCGCAATTTCGATTCACTAGATGCCGTCACAAGTACGCCATCTAACTAGTCGATCCTTAAATTATAGCTTACATATCAATTAACTAGGGCACCCTGGCTGGTTCATGCCCCCTGCCTAGAGACACCTAAAATGCCCTTGGATTGCCCTTAAAATAGCCAAGTCGTTGATAATAAAAGCATGAATAGTGTATTTACCGAAGAAAACGACATCCAAGGGATGCGCGAAGCCGGCCGTTTGGCCAGTGAAGTGCTCGACCACGTAGCGCCTTTTGTGCAGCCTGGAATCAGTACGGGTGAGCTGGATCGCATTTGCCATACCTATATGCGCGACGTGCAAAAAACCATACCGGCACCACTCAATTATCAGCCGCCAGGATATCCACCCTTTCCGGCTTCCATCTGCACCTCAGTCAATGATGTCATTTGCCATGGCATCCCTGGCGACAAAATCTTGAAATCCGGTGATGTAGTTAATCTCGACATTACCGTGATCACGCCTGCTGGCTATTTTGGGGATACGAGTCGCATGTTTATGGTTGGTGATGCTTCGGTGTTAGCAAAGCGCCTGACCCAAGTCACGTTTGAATGCATGTGGCTTGGCATCGCTCAAGTCAAGCCTGGCGCACGCCTAGGCGATATCGGTCACGTCATCCAAATCCATGCTGAAAAAGCCGGCTACTCGATTGTGCGTGAGTACTGCGGTCATGGCATTGGCAAAGTCTTTCATCAAGACCCTCAGATTCTGCATTACGGTAGGCCAGGTACGGGCGAAACATTAGAGGCCGGCATGACTTTCACCATTGAGCCCATGATCAATGCCGGTAAACGCGACATCCGCACGATGCCAGATCAGTGGACCGTCAAAACAAAAGATCGCAGTCTGTCAGCGCAGTGGGAGCACACTTTACTTGTGACCCACAAGGGTGTTGAAGTTCTAACCTGGTCAGAGGGCAGCAACCCACCACCTGAATGCGTCGCTGGCTTGCATTTTCGCCCCAGCGCGTAGATCGCCCTCGAAAACGGCATACCCCCATTCATGAGTACGGCCACACGAAATCAAGTTGCGATAACCAATGGGTCTGAGTTACGCAGTGCTCGTGAACAAGCCTATGCCGAGTTTGGATCACACCAAGGCGTTGATAAACTAAGCAAGCAACTCAGTAGCATGAGTGACGCTCTACTCATGAACTTGTGGTCGCAATGCCAATTGCATGATGATGCTGCTCTGCTTGCGGTCGGTGGCTACGGCCGCAGCGAACTCTTTCCCTACTCCGACGTCGATATTTTAATTTTGTTACCCGACCTCGAGTCAGAAACACTACCCACTCGTGTCGAGCAATTCATTGCGCAATGCTGGGATGCAGGCGTAGAGATTGGCTCATCCGTTCGGAACGTTACCGAGTGTTTATCCGAAGCAACCCAAGACATTACAGTGCGCACCTCTTTATTGGAGGCGCGCTTTTTAGGGGGTAATCGTGCTCTATTCACGCAATTCTCGAAAGCCTACTGGAATGCCATGGATGCCAAGGCCTTCTTTCAGGCTAAATTGCTTGAGCTCAAACAGCGCCACCAAAAATACCAAGATACGCCCTACTCCTTAGAGCCGAATTGCAAAGAGAGTCCAGGCGGCTTACGCGATATCCAAATCATTACCTGGGTAAGTAAAGCAGCGCAGCTTGGGAATGGCTTGCAGGATCTACACAAGAAAGGAATCATTACTCGGCGTGAGCTAACCGAGATCAAGCGCAATAAACGCCTACTCGAAACCATTCGCGCCCACTTGCATTTACTCGCAAAGCGCCGCCAGGATTTACTAGCATTTGATTTGCAGGCACCACTCGCGAGCGCCATGGGAATTGAGGCTGAGACTAATCGCGCGGCGAGCGAAGCCATCATGCGCCGCTACTACTGGGCAGCAAAAGCCGTTACTCAGCTCAATGATGTGCTGCTGCAAAACATTGAAGCCCTGTTATTCCCTCAAGAATCAAAAACAACCCACGCCATTCCTGGGGAAGAGAATCAATTCTTTATTGAGCGCCAAGGCTTGCTCGATATCACTGACCCCATGCTCTATGAGAAACACCCCGAGCAGATTCTCAGAACCTTTTTAGTCTTTACCCAATCGCCAACCTTAACCACCCTCTCTGCAACCATCTTTAGAGCGCTGTACAACGTGCGCAAACGGATGGACAGTCAGTGGCGCAAGGACCCTGCGAACCGCGCACTGTTCATGGAAATACTTAAACAGCCAGACGGGGTCACGCGCGCCTTTCAGCTAATGAACCGAACCAGCGTGCTGGGCCGCTACTTGCCCACCTTTCGAAAAATTGTGGGGCAAATGCAGCATGATTTATTTCATGTCTATACCGTTGACCAACACATCTTGATGGTGATGCGCAATGTGCGTCGCTTCATGATCATGGAACACACCCACGAGTTTCCCTACTGCAGTAACTTAATTGCCAACTTTGATAAGCCCTGGCTGATTGTCTTGGCTGCCCTCTTTCATGACATCGCTAAAGGCCGCGGCGGCGATCATTCCGAGTTGGGCATGCGCGATATGCGGCAGTTTGCTAAAGCCCATGGCCTTAGCAAAGCAGATACCGAGCTCTTGGTTTGGTTGGTAGAGAAGCACTTGAAGATGAGTCAAGTGGCACAAAAGCAAGACATCTCAGATCCCGATGTAGTCGCGCATTTTGCCAAAGAGATGGGCGATGAGCGTCATCTGACTGCGCTCTATTTACTCACCGTCGCGGATGTCAGGGGTACCAGTCCCAAGGTCTGGAACGCTTGGAAAGCCAAGCTCTTAGAAGACCTCTACCGGGCTACCTTACGCGTGCTGGGTGGCGCCAAAACCGATGCCACATCGGAGTTAGCCCAACATCAAGAGGAATCCCGGCGTAATCTGAGATTGAATGGGATTGAAGACGCGGCATATGCCGACTTATGGCAAAAATTGGACGTTGCTTTTTTCTTACGCCAAGATGCGGGGGATATTGCCTGGCTAACCCGGCATCTATTCAATCGCGTCAATAGTGCAGAGCCGGTGGTACGCGCCAGATTATCGACGGTAGGCGAAGGCCTGCAAGTTGCT
>CAWUTW010000098.1:0-16410 GCA_963925585.1 uncultured Polynucleobacter sp.
GGAATTCTCATGGCACGTATCGCTGGGGTAAACATCCCAAATCATCAACATACCGTTATCGGTTTAACGGCTATTTTTGGCATTGGCACGACACAAGCACGCAACATTTGTGCATCGACTGGCGTTCCTATTGACAAGAAAGTCAAAGACTTAACCGACAGCGATTTAGAAAAGTTGCGCGACGAAGTTGGCAAACTGACTACAGAAGGTGACCTGCGTCGTGAAGTCACGATGAGCATCAAGCGCTTGATGGACTTGGGTTGCTATCGTGGCGTTCGCCATCGTAAGGGCCTGCCAGTTCGCGGCCAACGTACCAAGACCAACGCGCGTACCCGTAAGGGCCCACGGAAGTCTGGCATCGCACTTAAGAAATAATCGAGAGAGTTTAACGACATGGCAAAACAGCAAAGTACTTCAAACGCAGCCGCACAGCGCGCTCGTAAGAAAGTGAAAAAGAACGTAGCAGACGGCATTGCGCACGTCCACGCTTCGTTTAATAACACCATCATCACCATTACAGATCGCCAAGGCAATGCCTTGTCATGGGCTACTTCTGGTGGTCAAGGCTTTAAAGGCTCCCGTAAGTCAACTCCATTTGCCGCACAGGTAGCGGCTGAGGTTGCAGGTAAAGCTGCAATTGAATGCGGCATTAAGAATTTAGAAGTTCAAATCAAAGGACCTGGCCCAGGTCGTGAATCTGCTGTTCGAGCCTTGAATTCCTTGGGAATCAAGATTACCGAGATTCAGGACGTAACGCCTGTGCCACACAATGGTTGCCGCCCTCCAAAGCGTCGCCGTATTTAATTTTTTGCAGTTCGCAGTATCCGTTTAGTTTTTTTTATTAAAGCCCACTGTTCATCTGATGTAAAGGGTGAACTCACCGCTGGTCGAAAGACTGCGGCAAAGAAAGGAAAGCACCGTGGCACGTTACTTAGGCCCTAAGGCCAAATTATCACGTCGGGAAGGTACCGACTTATTTCTGAAGAGTGCACGCCGTGCTCTGTCAGATAAATGCAAGCTGGATACCAAGCCAGGTCAACATGGACGCACATCCGGCTCCAGGACATCGGATTACGGTAACCAGTTGCGCGAGAAGCAAAAAGTGAAACGCATGTACGGAATTTTAGAGCGTCAGTTCCGTCGTTATTTTGCAGAAGCAGAACGTCGCAAAGGCAACACCGGTGCAACCTTGCTACAGCTTTTGGAATCCCGCCTGGATAACGTGGTTTATCGCATGGGCTTTGGTTCTACACGTGCTGAAGCACGTCAGTTGGTATCGCATTGCGCTGTCATGGTCAACGGAAGTGCAGTCAATATTCCATCGATTCAGGTTAAGCCTGGTGATGTAATTGCGATCCGCGAAAAAGCAAAGAAGCAAACTCGCATTCAGGAATCACTCAATTTAGTGCAGCAAACAAGTGCAGTTAACTGGGTTAGCGTTGATGCGGCAAAGCTAGAAGGAACATTTAAACAAGTGCCAGACCGCGATGAAATTAGCGGTGAAATTAATGAAAGTTTGATCGTCGAATTGTATTCGCGCTAATTAGGCACTCTAAGGAAGAAAATATGCAAACAAATTTGCTCAAGCCAAAAATTATTTCTGTTGAAGCAATTACAGCAAATCAAGCAAAAGTTGTAATGGAGCCCTTTGAGCGTGGCTATGGCCATACTTTAGGCAATGCCTTACGCCGTGTATTACTCTCATCCATGGTAGGTTTTGCGCCTACCGAAGTTGCTATTGCTGGCGTTGTTCATGAGTATTCCACTCTGGATGGCGTCCAAGAAGACGTTGTTAACTTATTGTTGAATTTGAAGGGCGTTGTATTTAAGCTCCAGTCCCGTGATGAAGTGACAATCAATTTGCGCAAAGAAGGTCCTGGCGTTGTTACCGCAAAAGACATTGATTTGCCGCACGATGTTGAGATCGTTAACCCAGATCACGTAATTGCGCATTTGTCAGCAGGCGGTAAGCTGGACATGCAGATCAAAGTTGAAAAAGGCCGTGGATATGTTCCAGGTAACATGCGCCAGTACCACGATGAAGCGACCAAGTTAATCGGTCGCATTGTGCTTGATGCATCGTTTAGCCCGGTTTCGCGCGTAAGCTATGCAGTTGAGTCTGCTCGGGTTGAGCAACGTACCGACTTAGATCGTTTGGTCATGACCATTGAAACCAATGGCGTGTTATCGCCAGAAGAATCAATTCGTCAAGCTGCTAGCATTTTGGTTGATCAACTGGTTGTATTTGCTGCGCTTGAAAGTAGCGAAGTGATGGGTGATTTGGCTCCGAGCCGTTCATCAACGGTTGATCCGATGTTGATGCGTCCAGTCGATGATCTTGAGTTGACGGTGCGCTCGGCCAATTGCTTAAAGGCTGAGAATATTTATTACATTGGTGATTTGATCCAACGTACCGAAAATGAATTGTTAAAGACGCCTAACTTGGGTCGCAAATCCTTGAATGAAATTAAGGATGTGTTGGCGGCGCGTGGCTTGAGTCTTGGCATGAAACTTGAGAGCTGGCCACCCGCTAGCCTCGAGAAATAATTAGAAAGGAAGCACCATGCGTCACGGAAACGGCTTACGCAAACTCAACAGAACTTCATCCCATCGTTTGGCGATGTTGCGCAATATGTCTAATTCGCTTTTAGAGCATGAAGTGATTAAAACCACTTTGCCAAAAGCAAAAGAATTGCGCATGGTTGTTGAGCCTTTAATTACCTTGGGTAAAAAAGACAATTTGGCAAATCGCCGATTGGCTTTCAACCGCACACGCGATCGCGATATCGTCACCAAGCTCTTTACCGAACTTGGCCCACGTTACGCTACACGCCCAGGCGGTTATTTGCGCATTTTGAAGTTTGGCTTTCGCCATGGCGACAATGCACCAATGGCATTGGTTGAATTGATGGATCGCCCAGAAGTCGAAGAGACTGCAGTCGAAGCTGACGCAGCTTAAGTCTTTGGGGTATAGTCAAAAGCCAGGCTACGGCCTGGCTTTTTGCTTTGTTAATAAGCCCGGTTTATAAATTACACAGTGAATAATGGATTCTTCCAATGACTGAATTGCTCTTGGTGATGACAAACCTTCCAGACAAGGAAGCTGCCAAGGCATTGGCAAAGCGCTTGATTGATGTGCATTTAGCGGCCTGCGTGCAAATACAGTCAGGCATGCAATCCATTTATCGCTGGGAGGGGCGTATCTGCGAGGAGCAAGAGGTGGTGTTGGCGGCAAAAACCACCGCTGCGCAGTGGCCTGCGATTTCAGCCTTTATCAAGCAAAATCACCCTTACGATGTTCCTGAAATTATTGCTCAGCCAATTATCCATAGCGATCCAGACTATGCTCGGTGGGTTGTTGCAGAGACAACAGTTTTGCCTAATTAGATGATGCTATTTCAAGCCCACTCCCGAATCAATGCATGGTTATTGTCTGTAATTGCGATAGTAGCTAGCTTTCTATTGATGCTGCCGGCCAGCGCCCAGAAAGCATTTTTACATCCCGATAAAGCCTTTCCGGTAACCGTCAGTTGGCTTGAAAATAGGACGCAACTGCAAGTCAACTTTTCGACTGCGGATGGCTATTACCTCTACCAAGAGGCCTTTCAGTTTCGGTTGATGCAGGGTGATGGCGCAAGTCAAACCTTGACGGCAGCACTGCCCAAAGCCGAAGTCAAGTTTGACGAGACCTTTCAGAAAAACATGCCGATCTATCGATATCCAATCGAAGTAACCTTGATGCTACCAGGTGGGACTTCATTGGCAGAAAAAGGCCATGGGATTCAGATTGAAGTCGATTTACAAGGCTGTGCTGATGGCGGAATTTGCTACCCACCCACCACCTTGAAATTCAATATCGCTGCACCGGGTGTGCAAGTCATGCCCCTGCCGGATGCCTTACTACCGAGCCCAAACGCAGTCGCCAATCCTAGCCTCAGTATTAGCGAACGCTTTATGGGTTTGTGGCAGCAGCGCGATGATGTGAATGCCATTGGTAGCTTTTTAGAAGAAACACCCGCCACTTATTTATTCATTGCTTTCTTTGTGCTTGGGCTGGCATTGGCATTCACGCCCTGCGTATTGCCCATGCTACCCATTTTGTCGAGCATTGTTTTTGGTACACAAGGCAGCAAGCCCATTAAAAAGTCGCGCGCAGCGGTACTTGCAGCAGCCTATATTTTAGGGATGGCGCTCATGTATGCGCTGGCTGGAGTATTGATGGCGGCATTGGGTAGTGGCGCGCAGCAAGCCTTACAAAATCCCGTCGTATTAACTGCCTTTGCGATATTACTTTTGGTACTTGCCGGAAGTCTGTTTGGTTTTTACGGGCTGAGCTTCCCGCAGTCTTGGCACAAGCACATTGATCGGATTGCTGGTCGTCAAAAAGGCGGCAGTATCACGGGCGCCTTTATTTTGGGCGGCGTATCCACCTTGGTGGCTAGTCCCTGCATTACTGCGCCGCTAGCCGGTGTGCTGGGTTTTATAGCGCATACCGGATCGATGAGTTTAGGTGGCGGATTGCTATTTGTGATGGCGCTTGGCATGGGGCTACCACTCTTTTTTATCGCAGTAGAAGCGCGCATGCTGATACCAACTACAGGTAAATGGATGATTGGTCTTCAGCGCGTATTGGGCATCATGCTGATCATGCTGGCCGCGTGGATTATGTCGCCGATCTTTCTTAGCAGCAGTCCTACTGAAAGCGCAAGCAGTGGGCAAGCCCGAACAGAAAAGCAGCTTGGTGAATTGAAGTTCAAGGTCATTGGCTCGATCGAAGCATTTCAACCCTTCTTCGAAGAGGCTAAGCGCACAGGCAAGCCCTTGCTACTCGACTTTTATGCCGACTGGTGCATTAGCTGTAAAGAAATGGAAATCAAGACGTTTCAAAATGCAGCGGTGGCCAAAAAGATGCAGGACTTTATTTTGGTACAAGCCGATGTCACCCGCAATACTGCAGAGCACCAGGCCTTGTTAAAGCGCTATGGCTTGTTTGGCCCGCCCGGCATTTTGCTGTTTAATCCTGCGGGTGAAGAGCAGATCAATCAGCGCGTAGTGGGATTTATGCCACCGGATCGCTTCTTACTGCGCTTGAACGTGCTAGCACCTTAAGCAAACAAGACGGGTTTACGACTTTGCTTTGAGAAGGCGCGCAGCCTCGAGTGCAAAGTAAGTCAATATCCCATCCGCACCGGCGCGTTTGAACGCCATTAGCGATTCCATCATGACGGCATCGTGGTCAAGCCAGCCGTTTTGGGCTGCCGCTTTAAGCATGGCATATTCCCCGCTGACTTGATAGGCAAAGGTGGGATACGAAAAAGTATCTTTGGCCCTGCGCACAATATCCAAATAGGGCATGCCAGGCTTGACCATCACCATATCAGCACCTTCACTGATATCAAGGGCAAGTTCACGCAAGGCTTCATCGCTATTCGCGATATCCATTTGATAGGTTTTTTTATCGGCTTTGCCGAGGTTTTGGGCTGAGCCCACTGCATCCCGAAATGGCCCATAAAAAGCCGATGCATATTTGGCCGAGTAGGCTATGATGCGCGTGTGGATCAGTTGGTTTTTTTCAAGCGCAGCACGAATAGCGCCAATGCGACCATCCATCATGTCGGACGGCGCCACTATATCGACGCCAGCAGCAGCATGCATGACCGCTTGCTTTACTAGGATGGCGGTAGTTTCATCATTGAGAATGCGGCCGGCATCATCCAATACGCCATCTTGACCGTGGCTGGTATAGGGGTCGAGCGCGACATCGGTCATGATGCCTAAATTAGGAAAATGTTTTTTTAGCTCGCGCACCGCAGTCGGAACGAGTCCATTCGGATTAAATGCTTCTTGCCCATCTGGCGTTTTAAGTTGACTACTGATCACTGGAAACAGAGCAAGCGCTGGAATACCCAAAGTGACGCATTCTTGTGCAACGGGTAAGAGTAAATCGAGCGATACCCGATTAACGCCGGGCATGGACTTCACCGCTTCCGTCTGATTTTTGCCTTCCAGTAAAAATACCGGGTAGATCAAATCACTGCAAGACACCGTATTTTCTTGAATCAGGCGGCGCGACCAATCATCGCGACGCATCCGGCGGGGTCTATGGGCGGGAAACTGGAATAGTGAGCTCATGGGGTATGTCGGTAGTTAAAGGTGCAGTAATGGTTTCAGGTTCAGCAAATAGCCAACTTAGAATCAGTTTATCGGCTTCTTCCAGCCCTATCCGCTTTGTACTCGAAAATAGCTGCGCTGTTAATCGGGAAGATGCCTTAGCGCCGTCGCCCAAGTCCGGGTCGTACTGCTGCAATTGCTTGGTCACTGCCTCAAGGGCATGACGGCACTCACTTTTGTTCAATTTATCGCATTTACTTAGCAAGATATGAATCGGTTTACCAGTGGGCACAAACCACTGAATCATTTGCTCATCCAGGTCGGTAATGCCTCGCCTAGCGTCGACAATCTGGATCAGGCCAACCAGTGGGTTGCGTTGCTGCAAATAGTCGCTTAGAAGGCCATTCCAATGGTATTTAGTTTCTCGGTTGACGGCCGCATAACCGTATCCCGGCAAGTCCACCAAATAAGCCAATAAGTCCTCTTTGGCAAAAACCCCGAAATAATTGATGTGCTGGGTCCGACCTGGGGTTTTGCTGGCAAAAGCCAGCCTTTTTTGATTGCACAGGACATTTATGGCAGTGGATTTGCCCGCATTTGACCGCCCAGCAAAGGCGACCTCACGCAGTCCCAGCTCAGGTAGGCAGTGGATGTCGTTTACGGTGGTAGCGAAACGCGCTTGAAAGAGTTTAGACATGTGTGCAAGCTATTGTAAAATCACGGAAAATAGTGGAAGAAATGGTGGGCGTCGGTAAATTGGCGTTATCCATGCACTCTTAGGAATTTTTGTTAAGGTAAACATAATGCGTCAATCTGTTCAAATCTCCAAATTAAACGGCTTTCGGTCTGGCATCATGGCCTTTTTGGTAGCCACCAGCTTCGGCTTTGTTGCTCCCAGCATTGCTGCGGACCCTGCTACTAAGCCGGCTAAACCCGATGCAGCTATTGGAGAGAAGCTGTATAGCAATGGTGACCCACAGCGGGGTGTAATCGGCTGCGCAAGCTGCCACGGTGCGGAAGGCAAGAGTGCCGTCGGTGCATGGCCAAAGTTGGCTGGCCAGCACAGCGCTTACACCATCAAGCAACTTAAAAACTACAAAGATGGCACACGTGCAAATGCCATTATGGCTGGTATGTCGGCTGCTTTAACAGAGCAAGACATGGCCAATATCGCGGCGTATTTAAGTAAGCAAACAGTTTCCTTGGGCGTTGCTCAGAATAAAGAGACCATTGGACTGGGTAAGCAAATTTATGCCGGCGGTATTGCAGAAAAAGGCATCCCTGCGTGCTCTGCGTGCCATAGCGCGAACGGCGCTGGTATCCCCGCGCAATACCCACTTATGAGTGGTCAGTGGGCAGACTATTCTGTGGCACAGCTGGGTTACTTCCGCGATGGCACACGTAAAAATAATGCCCAGATGACTGCAATTGCAGGAAAACTATCGGATGTAGAAATCAAGGCAGTTTCAGATTACATGGCTGGTTTGCGTTAAGCTAATCTATTGCACGCAATAAAAACCCCGCATGCTCTGCGGGGTTTTTGTTTTAAGGCAGGGTGCGTTCACCTGCGAATAGATCGCTCACATTTTCACGATCACGAATGACGTAGGCTTTGTCACCATCCACCATGATCTCAGCAGGGCGGGGCCGCGTGTTGTAGTTTGAGGACATCACAAAGCCGTAGGCTCCAGCAGATAGGATAGCCAAGTAATCCCCTTCCGCAATTGCAAGGGCGCGATCACGACCAAGCCAATCACCTGACTCACAAACCGGTCCCACCACATCATAGGTCTGCTGCGGGAGTGCTTTTGCTTGAATTGGCACAATGGCGTGGTACGCCTCATAGAGTGCCGGGCGCATTAACTCGGTCATCGCCGCATCCACAATACAAAAATTCTTTTCTGCACCAGGTTTTAGGTACTCCACGCGAGTCAGCAAAATGCCCGCATTACCAACCAATGATCTGCCTGGTTCTAGAATCACATTCAAATGGGCAAAGCCGCGTTTTGCAAGATGATCCAATAGCATATTGGTGAATTCAGTAATGTCCGGTGGTGTCTCTGCTCCATAGGAGATGCCAAGACCACCACCGAGGTCGAGGTGGTGAATCACAATCCCCTCTTTTTTCAGCTGGACCACTAAATCCAATACCTTATCGACGGCATCCAAGTACGGTGCGGTGCTCGTAATTTGTGAACCAATGTGGCAATCGATACCAATCACATCGATTTGCGATAAGAGTGCGGCCTCGCGATAGGTTTTCAGAACCTCGTGGTACGCAATGCCAAATTTATTGTCCTTCAGTCCAGTTGAAATATACGGGTGTGTTTGCGCATCGACATCGGGATTGACGCGTAAAGAAATGGGCGCGCGGCACTTCAGTTCAGTAGCAATGCGATTGATTTGCTGCAGTTCAGCAATCGATTCGACATTGATGCATTGCACACCAGCTTGCAGTGCGGCCGAAATCTCTGCCGCTGATTTGCCAACTCCAGCAAATACACAACTAGCGGGTTCGGCACCAATTGCAAGGGCGCGAGCCAGTTCGCCGCCGCTGACTAAGTCAAAGCCAGCCCCCAGGCGCTTCAAGCAATCGAGAATAGCTAAATTGCTATTGGCTTTCATCGCAAAGTGGATACGAGCACGCCGTTTACCGGCTGCATCTACACAGGCACGATCGTAGGCTTGATAGGCCTCTGTAATTGCGCGCTTGCTGTAAATGTAGAGGGGTGTTCCGTATTGCTGCGCTAGGCTCGCTAAGGAAACATCCTCGGCGTACCACTGACCATCGCGCTCTGAGAAGCCGGCTAAATGAGGCAGAGGGGTAGATTGGGAGTCGACGGTCATTGCTTTGGTAGGTTGGCGTTAGCTGGATTATTAGGCGGGTATAAAACGCCTTTGGGCTCAGCTTGAGTAGGGGGATTGGGAGCAGGCGGTACCGTAGGCAAGTAGAGTGGGCCTCTAACCCCGCATCCCGTGAGGGATATTAGAAGTCCAATGCCCAGTGCTCTGATTAGAATGGCTATCATGGTTATCTTTATTACGAATGATTGAATATAGCATGCAGCAGCCCAACACCAAGCCTAGCAATCCAGCGGCAGAAGCAATTGATGACTCGCAATTTCATCAGTTGGGAGCACACCTGCTGCAGTCCATCGAACTGGCATTAGAAGCTGCCGATGATCTCCTGGACTTGGACCTCGATGTGTCGCGCCAGGGGGGTAATGTCATTACCATTCAGTTTCGTGATCGTAGTGTGATTGTGGTCAACACCCAGCCGCCCCTTCATGAAATCTGGGTAGCCGCAAAGTGTGGCGGCTTTCATTACCGCTGGGCAGGTAGCATGGCAAAGCCGCTATGGCTCGATACCAAAACCGGCCGTGAGTTGCTCAGTGATTTATCCGAGTTTGCTAGTGCGCAAGCAGGCCAGGCACTCACTATCGCGCTAAAATAAGCACGATTCGTTTCTTTATGCTGCGCCAGTAGCAACAAGCGTTTCAATAACAGTAGTGTCCGGCACTTGCTGAATACGCGCGGCGCCAACGGACTCTAATGTAATGTAGCGAATTTGCCCTGCCTCTGTCTTTTTATCCACCTGCATTAATTCCATAAAGCGTTTTGTGCCTAGCTTTGGCGGCATGATGGGCAAGTGCATTGATTTAACAATTCGTTTCAGGCGCTCCGCATCAACCTGGCTAATATGACCTAAGCGGGCACTCAGATCGGCCGCCATAACCATGCCGCAGCCTACCGCCTCGCCATGCAGCCACTCGCCATACCCAAGCCCAGATTCAATCGCATGACCAAAGGTATGGCCGAAATTTAAAGTGGCCCTTATTCCTCCTTCACGCTCATCGGCAGAAACAACCGCAGACTTAATTTCGCATGAGCGCAAAACTGCGTGGGCCATCGCATTGGTATCGCATGCAAGTAAGGCACTCGTATTGGCTTCGATCCAATCTAAAAAATCAGCATCCGCAATCGCACCATGTTTAATCACCTCAGCTAAGCCAGCTGAAAGCTCACGGGCCGGCAGTGTGCGGAGTGTATTTAAATCGGCAATCACGGCCACCGGTTGATGAAAGGCACCAATCATGTTTTTCCCCAAAGGATGATTGATTCCAGTTTTGCCACCAACCGATGAGTCAACTTGAGCCAATAAGGTGGTGGGCACTTGAATAAACCGAATGCCACGCATAAAGCTGGCGGCGCCAAAGCCTCCCATATCACCCACAACACCCCCGCCCAGGGCCACGATCATGCTTTGACGATCGGCGCCATGCGCAAGCAGTTCATCAAAAATGAGCTGTAAGTGCTGCCAGTCTTTAAATGACTCGCCGTCAGGCAATTCCAGCAGTCGAACGGTTTTACCCAGTTGGGTTAAGGTGTTCGTCAGCGTCTTCGCATACAGTGGCGCAACGGTTGTATTGCTCACAATAAAAACAGTGGTGCTGGATTTGAGGTAGGGCTCGAATAGCGCCTTTTGCTCAAGCAAATCCGTGCCAATGTAAATGGGATAGCTTCGGCTAGCTAAATCAACGTGTAGTGTTTTCATGGAGAGAGTTCAAGTTGCATCAGTAATGTATGGACCAATTGATTGACGCTGGGTTTACCGGTTTCTACAACATGGTCTGCGATTTCACGGTAGAGTGGATCGCGTACCCGGTATAAATTCTCTAGTGTTTGCCGCGCATCTCCGGTTTGCAAAAGAGGACGGCCTTCACCGCCTTTAGTGCGGTGCCAAAGCTCGGTTGGCCCTGCATGTAAATAAATCACAGTACCTCTACTGCTGAGTAAGGCGCGATTCTCTGGAAGAATGACAGCGCCGCCACCGGTAGCCAAAACAATCGAATCTTCCTGTGCGGCCTCCTTAATGGCTTGCGCCTCCCGCTTACGAAAGCCGGCCTCACCCTCCATTTCAAAAATGACGGGGATTTTGACGCCACAGCGCTCTTCAATGAATGCATCGGCATCAATAAATCGACGATCTAATTTACGTGCCAACAATTTACCCACCGTCGATTTACCGGCGCCCATCAGACCAATAAGATAAATGTTATTTGTTAAGGAATTCACCTCATGATTTTATTAGGGTTTGCCGAGAACGGTGGGGGTTATGAAGACCAATAGCTCTGTTTTATCGCGTAAGGTAGATTTATGTTGAAAAAAGTGCCCAATTAGTGGGATGTCACCCAATAAAGGAACTTTGACTATATCCTCGCGCTCCGTGGTTTGGTAGACCCCCCCAATAATCACGGTTCCACCATTTTCAACCGTGACTTCCGAACTTAGATTTTTGGTGTCAATGGCATACCCTTGTTCGGTTTTCATGCCGACCGTATCTTTGTTGATGGAAACCAGCATGGAAATCGTGCCGTCCGGATGAATTTTGGGAATGACTTCAAGGCGTAAATTGGCCTTACGGAATTGCAACTTACTGCCCGTTTGGCTCGACGTTTGATAGGGAAGTTCAGTGCCTTGCTCAATCGTAGCCTTTACCTGATCAGCCGTCATGATGCGCGGATTAGACAAAATCTTCCCTTGACCATCGCTTTCCAATGCGGATAGCTCCATCTGCAGCAATCGTGTCGCTCCTTTGGATAAAAGGGTGGCGGCCACAGTGCTTGGATCAAAGCCAGCTAGCCCCGATGCCCCCAAGTCCAAATTACTGATCACAGTGTTATCGGTATTGCCGCGTATGCCGTTGGCCTTTAATCCCAGTTTGGCACCTAAGTTACGCGCAAAACGGTGATCCGCTTCGACGATTCGCGCCTCAATCAAAATTTGCTTTGGACTGCTGAGGTGGTCGCCCCCAAAAGGCAATGCGGCATCGTCTCTGCGGTGCTTTTGAAAGCTCAGAATTTCGGCATGGGGAGCAATCCAATAAATATCGCCTTGCCGAATGATGCCTAAACCCCTGCTGGCCAAAATCGAGTGCAAGGCGGTATGCCAGGCCGTATTTTTAAGGTCTAATGAAATACGCCCTTGAATCGCCTCACTTAACAAAAAGTTGGTATCGCCAAGGCGCGCTAATTCGTGCAGAAGGGCGCTGACCTCAATGTTGGCAAAGTGTAGGCTAATGGTATTTTGCTCAATTGGGTGGATGGCGGTTGTCCCTAAGTTGCTGGAAACCGCATGCACGCCATTAGACGGGTGAATCGCAATGATCAGGAATAAAAGTAGGCAATATAGCAATCCCATGCATTACTCCTTGCTGACGGAAATGGCCATAGACTTGCCGTCATTGGATGTGAGCATTGCTAGCTCGCGCGTGATGGAGGAAAGGCGCCACCCCTCTGCTGCCGGGCTGTTTAGGGCAATGTGTTGCATTCCTTCCCCGGTATGAAAAAGACCGCTGATGCCAGAACTGGAGTTGCTCATGCCCAAGTAGCGCCACCGCTTAAGGGATTGCTCGGCAGGGCTAATTTTTGGCGCTTGCGAATTGTGGGTGTTGCGCGCACGAGTTGCATTGGTGTTTTTCAACACCATGCTTTCCAGTGATTCCAGTTCGGCCAACAGCAACTCATGATTGTCTTCAAGCTGGTCCTTCAGGCTTAAGACAAGCGCTTTAACTTCGTCGGCACTCTGTCCTGCCTCATCAGCTGGAACCGTTTGCATGCTGCCAGACGAGCGTAATTCAAACAGCCAATAGCTATTCAGCGAAGTGATAGCCATAGTGCAGACCGCAATTGCAAGCCAAATGGGTTTTTCTTGCAAAAAGCGACTCTGCTGCAGCTTTTGCATTAGCGGAGAGGGTATCCCCAGCATGGAGTCACCCTTGCGGTTTTTATTTTGTGGAAACTCTTCAGAAAGGCGATGGGCGTCCGCTTCATAGGAATGGCGATTCATGGATTGGCTCTCGGGTATGGAAGTATTGCTACGTAGCGTGGAATGGCTGATGGCTGGGTCATCTCCCAATTCGCTCAAAATGGCATTAAAAGACTCAGGGGAAATGGATCGCTTCGGCACGCCATGATTTTTGCTGATCGTACAATCATGTGCCATCAGGAAAAGACGGCACTTGTGTCGGTTAAGTCTGATTTAGAGGGGGATAAGAAGCCGACTTATAATCCCCATATGGCGATCTCCCCTAAAGACAAGCCACCAGTCAAGCCCTCGCTCAAGCGATCGCCTGACGGTCGGTCTTACCGTCCGCACCCAGATAATGTGTCGCTAACGAGCACCATTCGTGGGCCGCTGATTAAGGCCTTGCTGGTCTTTGCTTTAGCGGGCGGAGCGATGGTGGCGATGTTGATTGCCTATGCATTTATTATTGCGATCCCTAATTTGCCGCCAATATCGGCTCTGGTTGACTACAACCCAAAAGAACCACTGCGGGTTTTTACGGCCGATAAAGTATTGATTGGGGAGTTCGGTGAGGAGCGCCGCTCGGTAGTCCCCTTGGCTGAGATTCCGTTACATATGCGCAATGCCGTATTGGCAATTGAAGATGATCGCTTTTATTCCCATGGTGGTGTCGACTATTTAGGTGTTTTGCGAGCAAGCTTAGCAAATTTACGCGGTCGCCTTTCTCAGGGCGCATCCACCATCACCATGCAGGTGGCGCGCAATTTCTTTTTAGGCAATGAAAAAACATTTAGCCGAAAGATTTACGAAGTATTACTGGCTTGGGAGATTGAATCTAAATTATCGAAAGATAAGATTTTAGAAATTTACATGAACCAGATTTTTTTGGGTCAGCGGGCATATGGCTTTTCAAGCGCAGCGCAAATTTACTTTGGTAAGGACATTAAAAGTTTGAGTATTGCAGAATCCGCAATGTTAGCGGGTTTGCCTAAAGCGCCGTCGGCCTATAACCCGGTTAGTAATTTCAGACGCGCCAAGATTCGTCAAGAATACATTTTGCAGCGCATGCGCGATTTAAATTACATCACGCCAGAGCAATATCTTGCGGCAATGGCAGAACAGTTGCGAGTGCGTGGTCTTGGTAATGAGTTTGCAACGCGGGCTGACTTTGCTGCAGAGATGGTGCGGCAATTGCTGTTTAGTCAATATGGCGAAGCCATTTATTCACAAGGCTTGAGCGTTTACACCACCTTGATTAAAGCGGATCAAGATGCTGCCTATGAAGCGGTGCGCCGCGGTATTTTTGACTATGACTTGCGGCATGCTTACCGTGGCCCAGAGGGCTTCATTGATTTACCTGAGGATGAACTCAAGCGGCAGCGCGCAATTGATGTGGCATTGCTGGATTACCCCCCATTAGATGAGCTGCAATCGGGTGTCGTGCTAGAAGTAAAGCCAAAAGAATTGCAGGTCATGATTGCAACAGGCGATGTGATCTCCATTAAGGGCGATGGTTTAAAGTTGGCCTCGGCATCATTAACCGACAGCTCACAACCTAAAAAACGCTTACGTCCTGGCGCAGTGGTTCGCCTTCTTTCCGATAGCGGTATCTGGAAGTTAGCCCAGCTACCCCAAGTCGAGGCGGCGTTTGTTGCCTTAGATCCCGAAAATGGCGCAATTCTCTCCTTAGTTGGCGGCTTTGATTTTCGTCGCAATCAATTCAATCACGTCACCCAAGCACAACGTCAACCCGGTTCAGCGTTTAAGCCTTTCATATTCGCAGCTGCAGTTGAAAAAGGCTTTATGCCGAGCACTTCAGTCAATGATGCGCCGTTATCGATTGGCAGTTTAGAGACTGGCAGCCAAGCATGGGAGCCAAAAAACTACGATGGAAAGTTTGAAGGCTTTATGTCATTACGAACCGCCTTATCCAAATCTAAAAATCTAGTATCGGTGCGTGTAATACGCAAAATTGGACCCTCGTACGCACAAGACTTCATTCAGCGTTTTGGCTTTGAGCCGGAGAAGCATCCACCCTATTTAACAATGGCCTTAGGCGCTGGATCGGTCACGCCCTTACAAATGGCAACCGCGTATAGCGTGTTCGCCAATGGCGGATACCGTGTGGATCCATTCCTAATTAGTAAGATGGTAGATTCCAAGGGCGTCGTTCTCTTTGAGGCGCAGCCGGTGCGGGCAAGCGTTGATGCTACTCGGGTACTCGATGCACGCACGGCCTTTGTCATGGACAGCATGTTGCAAGAGGTAACGAAGTCGGGTACGGCGGCCAGTACGAGAGGCAAATTAGGCCGTACTGATTTGGCTGGTAAGACCGGAACTACGAATGACTCCCATGATGCTTGGTTTGCAGGCTATAACCCAGATGTTGTTGCAGTAGCGTGGATTGGGTTTGATCGGCCGCGCAGTCTTGGTGACCGAGAAACGGGCGGTGGATTAGCGCTGCCGGTATGGACCTCATTTATGGCAACTGCCCTAAGAGGGAAGCCCGAAGAATCTCGTTTGGTTCCTGCGGGCGTCGTACAGTCCGGTGGGGATTGGTTTATTCCCGATTTTGCCCCGCCGGGTGGTATGAGTGCGGTTAACTAGGTAGGTCGGCGTAATGGCTCGCCAAGCGCGCATTGTTATTCCGGGTCAGGCAATGCATGTGTTGGTGCGCGGAAACAATCGCGAGATTCTGTTTCATGCTCCGGCAGACTCCGTCGTTTACCTGGATTGGCTGCGCACCGCAGCCGCTCAATTTTCGGTAGCGGTTCATGCTTACGCGCTGATGCCCAATCATGTGCATTTACTCCTTAGCCCCAAAGAGCCTCAGTCGCTAGCGAAGTTAATGCAATCCTTAGGGCGGCGCTATGCTCAATTCTTTAATCAAAAGCATGGCCGTACCGGAACAATTTGGGAGGGCCGTTATCGATCTTCCTTAATTGATCCCGACTACCTTCTGCGTTGCCAGCGATACATTGAGCTAAATCCGGTCCGCAGCGGGCTGGAATCCCGACCCGCAGACTATCCGTGGACGAGTTATGCCAGTCACATCGGCGGAAAAGCGGAAGCATGGTTACAAGACCATCCGCGGTTTTGGGAGCTCGGCAACACCCCGTTTGAGCGTCAAATGGCTTGGGCAAACATGGTCAAAGAGGGCGCCCCCCACTCGGAGGACCACGCAATCACAGAAGCTTTGCTTCGGTCAAAGCCATGGGTAAGCCCAGAGTATGCAAAAACCCTGTTTAAGGGCAATTTAGATGCCATGCAGATTCGTCCACGCGGACGCCCGATAAAAAAGACCCTCCCCACTTGCGACCAACTTAATTAAGGGGTACTAACTTTGGTGAGGAGGTATTGGTGATTAAGGAATGACTCTGTCCCTATTAAAGTAACCTTCTAGGCAGTCTCTATATTTAAATGGGACAGAGTAAATTAAAAAGATTGCGCTTGAAGGGGTATTCCCCTATATTGGATCTCCCATGCGCCTTA
>CAWUTW010000099.1:0-7380 GCA_963925585.1 uncultured Polynucleobacter sp.
TGGGCTGGCGCGGCGCTCATAAAAATTGGGGAACATGCGGTAAATTTCATCCACCGACATGGCCATGCCATCCCCCACTTTAGGTGGCAATAAAAAATTCTGCTCGCAGGTGAGGCTTGTAAATATGCCGCGCTCTTCAGGACAGTATCCAATGCCTAATTTAGCGACCTGGTAAGTCGGCATGCCGATTACCTCGTGGCCATTGACCTTAATGGAGCCAGTTCGGCTACTCACCAAACCCAAGATGGATCGTAAGGTGGTGGTTCGTCCAGCACCATTACGACCTAAAAAACAAACCACTTCCCCTTTTTCAACGGTCAGATTGATTCCGTGAAGTACATGCGACTCGCCGTACCATGCGTTGAGATCCTGAATTTCTAGTGCTGGGGTAGTCATCTTGAATCAATGGCCGTGTAATTCGGTATCTGCGGTGCCCATATAGGCTTCCATCACGAGTGGATTTTGAGATACCACCTCATAAGAGCCCTCAGCAATAATCTCGCCCCGCTGCAAAACCGAGATCGTGGTTGCAATATTGGCGACGACTTTCATATTGTGTTCGACCATTAAGACTGTTCTGCCGGCCGATACCCGCTTAATCAAATCAGTGACTAAGCTAACATCCTCATGGCCCATACCCTGGGTTGGCTCATCCAATAGCATGAGCTCTGGATTCATTGCAACCGTTGCTGCAATTTCAAGGGCCCGCTTACGCCCATACGGCAGATTGACCGCCAATTCATCGGCATACGCCTCTAAGCCTACCTGCTTCAGTGCCTCTATCGCCCTTGCATTAAGAACATCGAGCGATTTTTCACTTTTCCAAAAATAGAAGGATGTACCCAACTCTTGTTGCAGACCAATGCGTACATTTTCAAGCGCAGTCATGTGAGGGAAAACCGCTGATATTTGAAACGAACGAATGATGCCGCGCTTAGCAATCTGCGCTGGCTTTTCCTTCGTTATATCGAGTCCATTAAACTTAATATGCCCTGCAGTTGGCTCCAAAAATTTCGTCAATAAATTAAAACAGGTCGTTTTACCAGCACCATTTGGCCCAATTAAGGCGTGGATGGTTCCACGCTGAACCCGAAGGTTAACGTTACTCACCGCCGTAAATCCACCAAAAGATTTCGTCAGACTTTCTGTCTTTAAAATGCAATCGTCTGCAAGCACAGTAAAATACCCAAATTTATATAGGTTATTGAGGATAGCGGATCTATTCCCTTTATTTGCATAGCGAAAACCCTAATCCATAAATCGATCGTGGATTTATGATTTATCAAATTTCTGTAAATTCCTACTATTACAATGGGATATGAACTTTTCCCTTGCTCCTGAGTTAATTGCCCTACAAGAAAAAACGCGCCAATTCATTCACGAAACGGTCATTCCGTTCGAAGGTGACCCGCGTGAAACCCAACATGGTCCAAGCCCAGAGTTTCGGCAAGAGCTGATTGGCTTAGCTAAAAAAGTGGGTTTATTAACTCCCCACGCATCCAAAAAGCATGGCGGACTTGGTTTAAATCATGTTGAAAAAGCCGTTGTGTTTGAGGAGGCTGGATATTCGCGCCTAGGCCCGATTGCAATGAATATTCATGCGCCGGATGAGGGCAATATTCATTTAATGGAACACGTGGCCAATGCTGCTCAACAGAAACGCTGGCTTATTCCTCAGATAGAAGGAAAATTACGCTCGTGTTTTGCCATGACAGAACCCTCTCCCGGAGCAGGCTCAGATCCGTCGATGCTATTAACCTCGGCAGTACGGGATGGCGATGACTATATTCTAAATGGGCGCAAATGGTTTATTACGGGAGCCGATGGCGCCGACTACGTCATCATCATGGCGCGCACTGAGGATGATCAAGCCACCATGTTCTTGGCGGACATGAATAGTTTAGGCATCAGCATTGAACGCAATATGGATGCAATGGACCAGTGCTTCACTGGTGGCCATGGCGTATTGCGCTTTGACCAACTGCGCATTCCAGCCGATCAAATACTAGGTGAGCTAGGGCAAGGCTTTCGCTATGCCCAAATTCGGCTTGCGCCAGCAAGGCTCACGCACTGCATGCGATGGCTCGGACAAGCGCGCAGGGCTAACGATATCGCCTTAGCGTATGCACAAAAACGCCATGCATTTGGAAAGCGGCTGGGGGATCATGAAGGCATTGGATTTATGCTGGCCGATAACGAGATGGATCTACAAACCGCCCGTCTGCACATTTTGCATACTGCTTGGTTACTGGATCAAGGCAATAAATGCAATTACGAATCAAGCCGTGCGAAGGTCATCTGCTCTGAAGCAGAGTGGCGAGTCGTTGACCGGTGCGTGCAAATCTTAGGTGGGCAAGGCGTAACTGGAGAGACCGCAGTCATGCGAATCTTTACGGACATGCGTGGCTTTCGAATTTATGATGGCCCAAGCGAAGTCCATCGCTGGAGTATGGCCAGAAAAATATTGGATCAAAAATAATGAGTACATTGCCGATTGACCGCTTTCGTTTGGATGGTTTGTTGGCAGTAGTCACTGGGGCATCCAGCGGCATTGGGCGGCATTGCAGCATGATGTTGGCTAGGATGGGAGCAAGTGTTGTGTTGGGCGCAAGACGGATCGATCAGCTCCAACAAACGGTAGCCGAGATAACGCAAGGCGGCGGCAAGGCGCATGCATTTCCCCTCGATGTAAGCAATGCTAATAGCGTCAAGTCTTTTTTCGATGCTGTGGCCACTGTGGGTAACCCAAGCATACTAATAAACAATGCAGGAACATCCATTAGCAAACCCCTCTTAGAGCAAAGCGAAGCCGATTGGGATCTCGTGATGAATACCAATTTAAAGGGTGCTTGGTTGGTAGCCACTGAAGCAGCGCGGCGTATGGTGGCAGCAAAGCAAGGTGGTTCTATTATCAATATCGCCTCGATTTTAGGTGAACGTCAAATTAATGGCGTTGCACCCTATGCGATTTCAAAAGCGGGTGTGATACAAACAAGCAAAACCATGGCCCTTGAATTAGCGCGATACAACATTCGAGTAAATGCAATACTGCCTGGGTATGTCATCACTGATTTGAATCGTGACTTCTTAAATAGCGAGCTTGGTGAAAAGCTCCGAATGCGTATACCGAGTCGTCGCTTTAGCGAACTCACCGATTTAGATGGTCCAATCTTATTGCTGGCCTCAGATGCTGGCAAAGTAATGTCCGGCAGTATTATTGCGATTGATGGTGGCCATCTCGTCAGCTCACTCTAGCGTCAGCATGAATCAACCCATCGATGCTATTGCCTTAACGCGTTACCTCAAGCAGATTGGACTGAATGCTGACTCGCTTCAGATAGAGGCTCTAGTAGGGGGGCAATCAAACCCCACATTTAAGGTAAGCGCTGGCACAGAGCAGTACGTTCTGCGAAAAAAGCCAGCTGGCAAGCTGATGCCTTCTGCACACGCCATCGATCGAGAATATCGAGTAATGGCAGCACTTGCACAAACCGACGTTCCAGTTCCGCGAATGCTAGCTTATTGCGACGATGAATCCATCATCGGCACTCCTTTTTTCCTGATGTCTTATCTAGATGGGCGCACCTTCACTGATCAATCTCTTCCAGAGCTTCAAAAGGAAGATCGATCAGCTATTTATGCAGAAATGAACCGCATCATTGGAGCCATTCATGGGGTTGACTATAAAGCCCTAGGCTTGGAGAGCTTTGGCAAGCCTGGAAATTATTTTGCACGGCAAGTGGGTCGCTGGTCACGACAAGTGCAAGAATCTACTCTTTCGATTCCCCCAGCCCTTAGCACATTAATAGAGTGGCTACCCCACCATATTCCGGTTGATGATGAAACAACACTGGTACATGGTGATTTTCGTTTGGATAACATGATCTTTGACCGCCATGAAAATAAAGTCATTGGGGTCTTGGACTGGGAACTTTCTACCTTAGGTCACCCGATCGCTGATTTTTCATACCAGTGCATGGCTTGGCGTATTCCGCCTTCACTCTGGCGCGGGATTCATGGCCTGGATTTAGAGCGCTTAGGCATACCGTCTGAAGCGGAGTACATCAGCATGTATGAATCCAATTCCGGCCGAACAGTCAAATCAAATTGGAATTTTTATATGGCCTACAATTTTTTTCGGATTGCGGCGATCTTGCATGGGGTAGCCCAGCGGGCGGCCGACGGCAATGCCAGCGCCGCAGACGCTACTGAAAATGGTAAAAAATCCGGACTCTTAGCGGAAATTGGCTTGGCTTGCGTTGCGAACCGTTAACGCAGTAAATCGGCTAGGCTATCCTGCATGGCTTGCGCCAAAGATGCTCCAGCGCAAACCGTTTCTGCAAGGCCATGTATTTGAGGCAAGATCGCCTGAGAATAGAACGTAGCGCTGGCTATTTTTTGCAAAGCAAACGCATTACGTGCATCGCCTTGCAAGATTCCATCCGATACTAATGCTGCTTTAGCCATCAGCCAGCCCCCACTTAAAAATCCAAAACACTGCAAAAGCGGATATGCCCCAGTCAAGGTCGCTTGCGGATTTGTAGCGTGTTCATGTAGCATCCAATCAAGGGCTTTGCTAACGGATTGCACTGCTTTTTGTAAATCGGCAGCGATCTGCTGCAGTGGGATTTTGGAGGATGAACTCAAATCCGTAGCACAGGCCTGTATTTCCGTAAGAAGACGGCGTGCCTCAGCGCCCTCATCACGAATAATCTTGCGGCCCAATAAGTCAATCGCTTGAATACCGGTAGTACCCTCATAGATCGAGCTTATCCGCACATCACGCAGGTATTGAGCCGCCCCCGTTTCCTCAATGTAGCCCATTCCACCATGAACCTGAATACCTAAGGAGGCAATTTCAATGGCTTGTTCTGTGCACCAAGCCTTCACAATCGGCGTTAATAAATCCACACGCAACTGACTTGCTTCACGAATCGCCTTGTCAGGGTGCTTTTGTGCAAAATCGGATTGTGCGGCAGCCAGATAAGCCAAAGCACGCATAGCCTCGGTTTGGGTTTTCATGCGCATGAGCATGCGCTGTACATCCGCATGATGCACGATCGGTAATTTTTCAGAACGGCCTGAAATTCTGCCCTGTACCCGCTCTTTTGCATAATGGGCTGCGTGTTGATAGGCTCGCTCTGCGATGGCAACGCCCTCAAGACCCACTGCTAGGCGAGCGTTATTCATCATCGTAAACATATACTCTAAGCCGCGATTCGCCTCGCCTACTAAATACCCAATCGCTCCAGTCTTTTCACCAAAAGCCATTACGGCCGTTGGGCTGGCATGAATTCCCAATTTATGTTCAATCGATAGGCAACGAACATCGTTGCGAGCACCCAAGCTGCCATCCTGATTCACCAACCATTTCGGCACAATAAATAAAGAAATTCCCTTCAGCCCTGCTGGTGCATCCGGCAGACGCGCTAAAACCAAGTGAATGATATTTTCCGTAAAGTCATGCTCACCATAGGTAATGTAGATCTTCGTACCGATGATACGAAAGTGATCGCCCTCGGGCACCGCCTTTGTGCTCACCGCCGACAAATCAGAACCTGCTGCAGATTCAGTGAGGTTCATGGTTCCGGCCCACTGCCCTGATATCAAAGCGGGTAAGTAAATCGCTTGCTGCTCTGGTATTGCATGGTGCTCAATTGCCTCAGTCGCCCCAGCAGTCAACATTGGGCAAAGCATAAAAGCCATATTTGCTGAATGCCACATCTCATTGACCGGGGTGGCTAAGCTCAGTGGCAATCCTTGGCCACCAAAGTCGGTATTGGCAGCAAGTGAATTCCACCCGGCTTCACTGTATTGCTGATATGCCTGCTTAAATCCATCGGGCGTTTGCACCGTACCATCCTGATAAGCACACCCAGCTTGATCACCGCTCCAATTCAGGGGGCTCAATACCTGATTTGCGAATTTAGCAGCCTCCTCCAAAATGGTATTGACTAGATCAGTGCTGACATCCTCATAAGCAGGTAAGTTATTTATAGCTGACATTGGTATGAGGTGATGCAACACAAATTGCATATCATCCAGGGGTGCGCGGTAATCGAGTGGCATTACTAAACGTCAATTGCCGTTACTGAGCCAGCACGTTTGCGTAACTCAAATTTTTGTATTTTTCCTGTCGCCGTCTTAGGAATTTCACCAAACACAACGGCGCGAGGGACTTTAAAGCGTGCTAGGTGCTTTTTACAATGCTCTTGGATATCGAGTTGTGTTGCGACAGCATTTTGTTTTAGTTCTATAAAGGCACATGGGGATTCACCCCATTTTGGATCTGGCATTGCCACTACGGCAGCAGCTAATACCGATGGATGGCGATACAACACATCCTCAACCTCAATACTAGATATGTTTTCACCACCTGAAATGATGATGTCTTTACTGCGATCCTTGATCTTAATATAGCCATCCGGATTCATTACTGCCAAGTCGCCAGAATGAAACCAGCCACCTGCAAATGCCTCGAGGGTTGCCTTTGCATTCTTGAGGTAGCCCTTCATCGCAATATTGCCCTTGAACATGATTTCGCCCATCGTTTCACCATCCGCAGGCACAGGCAGCATGGTGATAGGGTCCATGACGGCAACCGCTTGCTGCAAGTGGTATTGCACACCCTGCCTTGCATTCAATCGGGCACGCTCACCAATATCCATGGCAGACCATTCCACCTGCTGCACGCATACTGCAGCAGGTCCATATGTTTCGGTTAGGCCGTATACATGGGTGAGATCAAAACCCAACTGCTCCATCCCTTCAATCATGGCTGCAGGAGGTGCGGCTCCCGCTACCATGGCACTCACTTTGTGTTGTATGCCTTGCTTTTGTGCATCGGGGGCATTAATTAGCATGTTGTGTACGATGGGGGCGCCACAATAATGGCTAACACGGTGTTCGCGGATGGCATCAAAAATAGCGTGGGCCTCGACTTTACGAAGGCACACATTGACGCCCGCTCGCGCGGCAACCGACCAAGGAAAACACCACCCATTGCAATGAAACAAAGGCAGTACCCATAAATAAACCGGATGCCGCGGCATATCCCATTCCAAAATATTAGAAATCGCATTGGTGTAAGCGCCACGATGGGAATACACCACGCCTTTGGGATCGCCGGTGGTACCGGACGTATAATTAAGGCAGATTGAGTCCCACTCATCTTCGGGCAATGCATATTGAAAATGCGGATCGCCGTTTGCAATAAAGTGTTCGTACTCGATCGAGCCAATCGGCTTTGCTGAGCCAAAATACAGCGAATCACTGACATCAATCACATAGGGTTTTGCTTGTTTTCTTTCCGCAAGAATAGTTAATGCTTCTTGCATCACCACAGAAAATTCCGGATCAATTAAGACTACCTTTGCCTCG
>CAWUTW010000100.1:0-4349 GCA_963925585.1 uncultured Polynucleobacter sp.
ATAATGACGCAACTCAACTCCCAATTTGATCTCCAGTATGCCGCGTAAGTTGATTCGCCGAATTCTCCCAGACATGGCTGGGATGCTTAAACAGCTGCCCGATCTAATGGGGTTTGCCAAAGAACATCAATTGAAGATTGGCAGCATTGCCGATCTGATTCAGTACCGCAGTCAAAACGAGAGCATCGTCGTGCGCGAGGGTGAGCGTACCTTCTCAACTCCTTGGGGAGACTTTCAGGGGATTGTTTACCGCGATACCCCGAGCTCCTGCGTCCATCTAGCCCTCGTTAAGGGAAAGCCAATGGAAAACATCGAGACCTTAGTGCGCGTGCACGAGCCTGCAACCGTTCTGGATTTTTTAGATAGCAAAGAAAGCACCCACTCCTGGCCTTTGGCACATGCCCTGCAGAAAATTGCAGCAGCTCCGGCAGGCGTTGCAGTTCTACTCAATATTGCTGGCGTTGCCGCACCATCGGAAGCAAACTGGTTATCGCAGTTTCATAAACTCAATAAGAGTGTTTCGCCAAGCGAGAATAAAACCGTTGGTCACAAAACCGATTTTCGGAGTTATGGTATCGGCGCGCAAATTCTGAAGGACTTGCATGTAGGCAAGATGCGTTTGCTAGCGAAGCCCACACCCGTACCCAGCCTCTCCGGTTACAAACTCGAAATCACCGGGCATATCCCGTTTGATTCGATCTGAGTTTAGATAAATCCAACATCACTTTTTGATATCCAATCAATCGGAGCCTTTATGACTAGCCTAACTTCCTCTCCCGCCATGGACGATGACTCTGAAGCCCGCGGCGTCGGCATTTTAGAGGCCGATCTCAATGGGCAAGATATGCGCATTGGTATTGTGCAAGCACGCTTTAATGAAGACCATTGCAATGCCTTAAGTGAAGCCTGTATTGCTGAGTTAATCCACCTGGGTGTGGCACAAGACGACATTCGGCTAGTGACCGTTCCTGGCGCGCTGGAAATTCCGTTTGCGCTCCAAAAACTGGCAGAGACAGGCGAGTTTGATGGACTAGTTGCCTTGGGCGCCGTCATTCGGGGGGAGACCTACCATTTTGAGCTGGTCTCCAATGAGTCTGCTGCTGGCATTTCGCGCGTTGGTCTGGAATCTGGCTTGCCGATTGCCAACGGTGTATTAACCTGCGACACCGATGATCAAGCTGATGAGCGTGTCCATATTAAGGGAGCTGACTGTGCACGTGCCGTAGTCGAGATGGCCAACCTCGCCCTAGCCCTCACGCCCGACCTCGATATTGAAATCAATAATGCCGAATAATTCCCAAAAACCTGACGAAGGCGCTTCTAAAGCAGCGGTGCCGAAGCGCTCACTGACGCCCCGCCGCCGCGCCCGTGAATACGCACTGCAAGGCGTCTATCAATGGCTGGTGATGCGCCGCGCTGGTAGCCTAGGTAATGCTACTGCCATTAGTAAGCAGTTAGCAGAGGATCCTGCTTTTGCCCGCTGCAAACTGGACTTATTTGAAAGTTTATTTAAGGGTGTACTCGAGAATGCTGATCAGTTGGATAGTCTGATTGCTCCTGCGCTTGATCGCCCTGCCAATGAGCTGTCACCGGTAGAGCATGCCGCTTTGCTAATTGGTGCCTACGAACTGGCCATGGATATTTCGGTACCGTATAAAGTGGCCATCAACGAAGCGGTGGAGCTAGCCAAGACCTTTGGCGGCACGGATGGTCATAAATACGTCAATGGGGTATTGGATTTGTTGGCACAGTCCCTAAGGGCCGCCGAGATGCAAGCGGGCTAGGCTGCCGTAGCTCATAACCCGACTGATACTGCTTACGCGTTGGAATTACTCAAAGTCCTTAAGGAACGATTGCGCGCCACTTCATTCAGCTCTTCACGCTCTGAAATCACTTTGTAGGTGTAACTATTAGGGCCATTGTCGGCATTGGGGGCGCCGAGGTAACTGCGCAAACCCGCCTCCAGTGATCCAGCCTTGGCGATGCATGCTTTGAGTATCAATGCGCCTACCCGAATGTTTGCTTCTGGCACAAATGCGGCTTCTGTACCGCCATAAGGCTCAAATTTTTCCGTATGAACGCGGGTGAGTACCTGCATTAAGCCCTGTGCTCCTGCACGACTTTGCGCATTGGGGTTTAAGCTGGACTCAGTAGCCATAATCGCTAACAGCAGGATGGGGTCTAAATTGACCTCATTGGCCACTTCGATGGCATGATTCACGTAACGCAGGCTCTCGGTCATGCTAATCCGGTACTTCGTTGCCAAGTGGCTGGCTACCGCCTGCCGCTCTTTATCGCCCTTCAAATTTTGGGTATTGAGTGCAGCTTGGTCAATCTTGCTGGACGGTATTGCTGCTGCAGCATTGGCAATCGAGGGAAATACCGCTGGGGATTCAGTATTGGCAAATTCCAATTGGGTGTATGCCAAGAGCAATTGCCGGGCCTCACTGGGCACCAAAATGCGTGCAAACTCGAAGGCGCCAGCATTGGTCCGCGGGCCAGTTAGCCACAGGGTAATCGCCAAGAATACGATTATTAGCCAAGTATTTTTACTTAGGGTCCTCAAAAATAGAGGGAGCTGCGGCGATAGAAGCCGGAGCTGAAGGGTATTTAATTGCGCTGTTATGTTGTCTACTGGTTTTCTCATTTACTGGAATCGCTCTGCAATCTGCACCTTCTACCGCCTGCATATTGCATTGCAACATTTAACATAGATGGTGCATAGTAGGTAAGCCTATATATCATGTCAAGCATATAGAATTAGTTTTCTATAACTTTTTATACGTATAGACAGATCCTGGACTCACCCCAAAGCAAATATGACAATAAAAAGACAAATAAATCATGCACTTATAGATGTTAGTCTGCACTAATTTTGTTATATGAAAATCTACCCTTAAAGCCACTTTTTTTCATGATGTAGAAGATAAAAACACTAGATCTAGTGATCGACTTCCATCTTTATACCTAGGGCTAGTATTCGCTTGTTTATTTTGCACCTCGCATTGGCATGCTTTACTGGGCATTAAACAGCGCGATTAGAGCCTTGCTACACTTCATTGCTTCCTGCAGTAATCCTGCTGCCACTTCCTACCGAGCCCAGCCATGCCTAATTCCACTATTCAATCTACTTTGCAAAATCCAGCCTTATTTCAAGCGGACGCCTTGATCAATGGCCGTTGGGTTGCAGGGAACTCACGCTTCGCGGTAGACAACCCAGCCAGTGGCGAGGTGATTGCACAGGTCAGTAATTTAGGCGCTACTGAGGCTGAAGCAGCCATTGCGGCGGCCGAGGCGGCATTGCCAGCTTGGCGGGCTAAAACCGCCAAAGAGCGTTCTAGCATTCTGCGCCGCTGGTTTGATTTAATTGTCGCCAATAGTGATGATTTAGCGCGGATCTTGACCTTGGAACAAGGCAAGCCCCTGGCGGAGGCCAAAGGCGAAGTTGCCTACGGCGCTAGCTTTTTAGAGTGGTTTGCCGAGGAAGCCAAGCGGGTTAACGGCAGCATTCCCGCCAGCACGTGGAGTGATAAACGCATGCTAGTTCTCAAGCAGCCGATTGGTGTGTGTGCAGCCATCACCCCATGGAACTTTCCGATTGCCATGATTACGCGCAAAATTGCTCCCGCCTTAGCGGCTGGTTGCACCATTGTTATTAAGCCAGCCGAGCAAACTCCCTTGTCAGCCCTCGCCTTGGCCGAACTGAGTCGCCAAGCCGGTATTCCGGATGGGGTAGTTAATGTGGTGACCGGGGATTCAACGCAATCGGTGGCGATTGGTAAGGCGCTGTGCGAGTCACCTATAGTGCGCCACCTCTCCTTTACCGGCTCGACTGAAGTTGGTCGTATTTTGATGGCGCAATGCGCTCCAACAATTAAAAAGCTAGGACTTGAGCTGGGTGGCCACGCCCCCTTTATTGTGTTTGAGGATGCCGACATTGACGCTGCCGTTGCCGGAGCAATGGCCTCCAAATACCGCAATGCCGGCCAAACCTGCGTTTGCGCCAACCGCTTTTATGTCCACAGCAAGGTCATCGATGCCTTTACCGAGCGCTTTGCTAAAGCAGTACAAACCTTAACCGTCGGCAATGGTTTAGATGCCGGGGTGACGCAAGGCCCCCTGATTGATGCTGCAGCGCTTGCCAAGGTGGAGGAGCACGTGGCCGATGCGCTTGCCAAAGGAGCCAAGCTAGTTACTGGCGGCAAGCTAGCGGCCATCGGAGGGCACTTTTACGAACCCACCATTTTGTCGCACGTCACGACAGCGATGCGCATCAATAGCGAAGAAACCTTTGGACCGGTCGCGCCAATCATGGCCTTTGATGATGATGCGGAAGTCGTGCGCCTAGC
>CAWUTW010000101.1:0-12158 GCA_963925585.1 uncultured Polynucleobacter sp.
TTCAGTTTTGTGATCCAGTTGCGTGTGTTGCCGCAGGGTGCACAGCCACAGTTTGCACGGGCAAGGGAGTGCCGTCTAATCACACGTTGTACACACGCTCTGCCGAAGTGATTCCTGGTGGGGTCAACTCATCGATTCGCGCATTTAAGGCTGTTGGCGGCGAGCCATACATCGTTGCTCGTGGCGAGGGTGCGCACGTGATTGACGTTGAGGGCAAGCGTGTAGGAGATCTGAATCAAGCAACGCGTTGCCAAACCAGCAGCCACCACGTTTTTCGCTACGTAACGACCTGCATAGGCAGCAGAGCGGTCTACTTTCGATGGATCTTTGCCCGAGAATGCCCCACCGCCGTGGGGTGCTGCACCGCCGTAAGTATCCACAATGATTTTCCGACCAGTTAATCCACAATCGCCTTGCGGTCCACCAATCACAAAGCGACCAGTCGGGTTCACCAAATACTTAATGTCGCCCTTGATGAGATGGGCTGGTAAGACGGGCTTAATGATTTCTTCAATCACCGCTTCACGTAATTTCTCGAGGGAAATGCCTTCATCGTGCTGCGTTGACAAAACCACGGTATCGATTGAATCGGGCTTACCATTGACGTAACGCAGCGTCACTTGTGATTTTGCATCTGGGCGCAACCACGTTAAGCGGCCATCGCGGCGCAGTTGAGACTGGCGCTCAACCAAACGGTGCGATAAGTGGATGGGCAGGGGCATGAGCTCTGCCGTTTCATCGCAGGCATAACCAAACATTAAACCCTGGTCGCCAGCGCCTTGGTCCAAACCATCGTCATGTGCTTTATCAACGCCCTGTGCAATGTCTGGGCTTTGCTTGTCGTAGGCCACCAAGACGGCGCAGCCTTTGTAGTCAATACCATAAGCCGTATTGTCATAGCCGATTTCACGCAAGGTATTGCGTGCTACTTGGATGTAATCGACGTTGGCGTGAGTCGTAATCTCACCCGCAAGCACGACTAAACCGGTGTTGCAAAGCGTTTCTGCTGCAACTCGGGCCTTTGGATCTTGAGCCAAGATGGCATCCAAAATCGCATCCGAGATTTGGTCAGCAACTTTATCGGGGTGGCCTTCAGAAACCGATTCTGAGGTGAAGAAATAATCATTTGCCATTGCGCTTTTCCTTTAAAAAATTAACACGATCAGTAGGACAACTCGACGTGCCAGGAATCACAACGGCGACGCTTTAGCAGAATTTTTAATCGCCCCGCAAGTTGTCTTAACTCGGCGATAAAATGATTTTATCCGAACTTCGTGAATTGGGCAAAATTCAGAATTAGCCTAAGTCATTAGGGGATTGAATATGATGATGGAGTGCGAACCCTTTTATTTAAGCTCATATTCCAGACCATTGCAGCGTTGCCGCTTGGTTTTGCGCAAGCTATCGGGGGAGGGCTGGGTTTACTCGCGTTTATTGGATCTAGGCACTATCGCAGCCTATTTAAGCAACATTACCTTTCTGCTGCGACGCAAAATCACTTCACGGCTCGCATTTGGTCGGCGGCCTGCGCCTCCGGAATGCTGTTTTCAGACAGCTTATGGATTTGGCGCAATTCAAGCAAAGCCCTTTCTTTTACTGAAATTAGCGACTGGGAGGTGGTTGAGGACGCGATCAATGAAGGGCATGGTTTAGTAATGCTGACGCCCCATTTGGGCGGCTTTGAAATTATTCCCCGAGTACTCGCACAACACTTTCCAGCCACCATCTTGTATCGACCAGCGCGGCAAGACTGGCTTAATGCCGTGATCGAGGACGGCAGAGCCTATCCCAATATGCATTTTGTACCGACGAATCTGCAGGGGGTACGTCAAATGACCCGTGCCTTGATAAGGGGCGAGGCCATTGGTATTCTCCCGGACCAAGTGCCCAGTGGCGGTGATGGAATATGGGCCCTTTTTTTTGGTCGTCCGGCCTATACAACCACCCTGCCTGCGCGCCTGGCCAATCGGCACCATACTCCTGTAGTGATGTTTACTGCTAAACGCAAAGGGCTTGGCCAAGGCTGGCTAATGCAAGCAACCCGCCTTCCACCGCTCTCGGAGGATCCAAGCACGTCCTGCAACGAACTGAACACAGCAATCGAAGCCGCAATCTTGATTGCACCAGAGCAGTTTATTTGGGCCTACAACCGCTTTAAACACCCGCTTGGGGCAGAGCCACCACCACAATGAATTGAATTTAAGATGACTTGGTCCCAAACCATCTTTAATTTTTTAGCACTCAGTCTCCTGCGCTTGTTTGCCTTTTTGCCCTATGCCATCATTGTTCCTATTGGCTATGGTTTGGGATGGTTGGCAGCGCATATCCCGAACGAACGAGCGCACGTCGTCAAAACGAATCTGCGACTTTGCTTTCCGTCTTTATCCGAATCGAAAATCAACGCCCTTGCACTCGAGCACTGGAAGCTATTTGGCCGTAGCGTGATTGAGCGCAGCTGGATTTGGCTCGGCACTGCCGAGCAAATTCGGGCAATGGTCGAAATTGATTCCGCAATACCACTCGGCGATTGCAAGCCAAGGTTATTAATCAATCCGCATTTTGTTGGTTTAGAAGGGGGCTTCATGACCCTCTCCGTCATGGCCAAAGAACGGGGCTGGATGGGTGGCGCAGGGCTTTACCAAAAGATGAAGAACCCATTTTTTAATCAAAAGATGATTGAGTGGCGCAATCGTTTTGGTGGCAAGTCGATTGAGCGACAAAGCCGCCTGCGCGACCTGATTCGAGAAATACAAACGGGGAATTTCATCTTCATTGCGCCAGACATTGATTTGGGTCCGCGCGATTCGGTGTTTGTTCCCTTTTTTGGCATTCAAACCAGCACCATTACCTCGGTATCTCGCCTGGCCTTGTTGAGCGGCGCAGAGGTCTGCCTGATGACGACCACCTTAAATACCAATCGCACTGGCTATGTTTGCCGCATAAGTGCGCCACTGGAAAACTTCCCAAGCAATAATCCAAGCGACGATGCTGCCCGCTTAAATCAATACATTGAAGCGCTTGTTCGCGAAAGGCCTGCGGAGTACTATTGGGTACATAAACGCTTTAAGCATCGCCCGCCTGGCGAAGCCAGCTTGTATTAATTAACTGTCTGGAATGGAACGCCACTTGAGTACTGCCTTAAAACGTACATTGCGCTTTACCAAAATGCATGGTGCAGGCAATGACTTTATTGTGCTCAATGGCATCGATCAGGATCTGAGCAGTATTACCAAAGGGGAATGGCGTCAGCTAGCCCATCGCCAATTGGGTATTGGTGCCGATCAAATTCTGTTAATTGAAAAAGCAACTCGGCCTGATGCTGATTTTCGGTATCGTATTTTTAATGCCGATGGCGGCGAAGCCGAGCAGTGCGGCAATGGTTCCCGCTGCTTTGTGCGCTATGTATTAGATAAAAAACTATCGAGCAAAAACCCACTGCGGGTGGAAGTCGCGCATACGGTCTTGACACTCGAGGCACTAGCAGATGGTCAAGTACAAGTTGACATGGGTGCACCCATTTTTGAACACGAGCGCATTCCATTTCTAGCCGAGAATTTAGTTAGCAAAATGGAGTTTCATGAAACCCTCTACGCCCTATCCATTGGCTCAAGTCAGAGCAGCCATGGTGACTGGATTGGCGTGCTGTCCATGGGTAATCCACACGCCGTTCAAGTGGTCATTGATGCGGATAGCACGCCCGTTGCCCAAGAGGGCGCGCGTATTGAAAGCCACCCCGCCTTTCCAAAGCGCGTAAATGCCGGCTACATGCAAGTATTGAATCGCAATGCCATCAAGCTGCGTGTCTATGAGCGTGGTGCGGGAGAAACCTTAGCATGCGGTACTGGCGCTTGCGCTGCAGTAGTGTCGGGCATTCGAAGGGGCTTGCTTGACTCGCCAGTACACGTACAGACGCGCGGAGGGCAACTGACCATAGCATGGCATGGAGTTCGCGACGGCGTCGCGCAATCGGTCATCATGACCGGACCAGCAATAACCGTCTTTGAAGGTGAATTTACCCTGCCTTAATCCCGTATTGCTTGCGGTAGGCGGTCACCGCTGGAAGGTATTGCTGTAAAGCGGGGTCCTTAGAAGCATCAAGGTAATCCATCACATTGCTTAAATTGGCAATCGCAATCACTGGGATACCAAACTCCTGCTCAACACTTTGAACCGCAGAGTGGCTACCAATATCGACTGCATTGCCTGAACGCTCCATTCGATCCAGAGCAATTAAAACGGCCGCGGGCTCTGCGCCAGTAGCCCGAATCAATTCGACAGACTCTCGCACGGATGTGCCCGCTGAAATCACATCATCAATAATGACCACCCTGCCTTTAACCGGGGCACCAACTAATGTGCCACCTTCGCCATGGTCTTTTGCCTCTTTGCGGTTGTAGGCAAACGCCACATTTATATTCTGATGGGCTAAGGCAATAGCGGTTGCGGCAGCCAAGGCGATGCCTTTGTAAGCGGGACCATAGAGCATGTCGAACGCAACACCGGATTCGAGTAAAGCATTGGCGTAATACTTGCCTAAGGCACCGAGCAAAGCGCCATCACTAAAACCGCCCGCGTTAAAAAAATACGGGGATTGACGACCAGCTTTGGTTTTAAAATCTCCAAACGATAAAACGTGCGCCTCTAGGGCAAAACGGATAAAGTCGAATTGATTTACATTTTTAGAGTTCATAGGCCTCCATGTTACGCATCATTTCAGCGAACCTCAACGGTATCCGCTCTGCAGCCAAAAAAGGCTTTATTCCTTGGGCGCTTCAGCAAAAGGCTGACTTTATTTGCATGCAAGAACTCAAGGCCCAAGAAACCGATTTGGATGAGGCCATGATGCGCCCCGGTGGATTACTGGGGTTTTTTCACTGTGCCGAGAAAAAAGGCTATAGCGGCTGCGGCATCTATACCCCCCACCAACCGGATGACATCATTTACGGCTTTGGTAACCCTGAATTTGATGCCGAGGGACGATACGTTGAAGCCCGCTTTAAGGCCCTCTCGGTTATCTCGGTTTACATGCCCTCAGGCTCAAGCTCGCCGGAGCGCCAGGAAGCCAAGTTTCGTTACCTTGAGGTTTTTATGCCCTACCTAATTGAACTCAAGCGTAGCGGCCGTGAAATCGTCTTGTGCGGCGATGTCAATATTGCGCACCACAAAGTGGATTTAAAGAATTGGAAAGGCAATCTCAAGAATTCGGGATTTTTACCAGAAGAGCGTGCCTGGTTGACGCGTCTTTTTAATGAGATTGGCTATGTTGATGTCTATCGCAAGCTCGAGCCGGAAACGACTGATGCGTGCTACACCTGGTGGAGCCAGCGCGGTCAGGCCTATGCCAAGAACGTCGGGTGGCGGATTGATTACCAGATTGCGACTGCAAAGATTGCAGGCTCAGCCAAAACCACTTCTATCTACAAGCAAGCGCGTTTCTCCGATCACGCACCCTTAGTCGTGGACTACGACTGGTCGATTTAGTCGATGGGGATCGACGCCGATTCTTGTTTTTTGAACTGCATTAAATTGAAATGAATTACTAGCCAGATTAGTAAGAGTACCGGCACACCAATAATGGCCGTGCTAATAAAAAAAGCTTGGTATCCAAAGGCGTCCACAAATACCCCAGAAAATCCAGCCAGCCACTTTGGTGCTAACAGCATCATGGAGCTGAATAAGGCATATTGCGTTGCTGAATACTGAATGTTGGTTAATGACGATAAAAATGCAATAAAGGCTGCAGTCGCAATTCCAGAGCTGAGGTTATCTGCGGAAATAACCCAAACCAATCCGGTCAAATCATGGCCTTGGGTTGCTAGCCAAGCAAATAGGAGATTACTGACGGCAGATAAGGCCGCTCCCAAAAATAAAATGCGCATGATACCAAACCGCAAGGCCAATACGCCACCAATAAAGGCGCCGAGCAAAGTCATGATGACTCCAAATACTTTGCTAACTGCGGCCACCTCATCTTTGGTATAGCCCATATCAACATAAAATGGATTTGCCATAATTCCCATCACAATGTCACTAATTCGATAGATTGCGATCAGCCCTAAGATCACAATCGCATGCCAACCATAGCGGGTAATAAATTCAGAAAAGGGTTCAATCAGCGTTTGATGTAGCCACGCTTTTGCATTGCGGGCCTTGGCCAACTCGATGCGCGCCGGCTCCTTGCTCAAGAGGGTTGTCAGAACCCCAACGCCAATGGAACAGGCCATCACTACATAAGCAAATTGCCATGCGCTAGCATCATATCCTGCGCCCGACTCAACCCGTGCCGCCAACCAGAGAACCCCTGCGCCCGACCAAATCAAGGCGAGGCGATATCCGGTTTGATAGGTTGCGGCCAGCGCAGCCTGCCGATCACTGTCAGCCGACTCAATCCGAAATGCATCCAGCGCAATGTCTTGCGTCGCCGAGCCAAACGCCACCAGCAATGCACACCACACCACTGGGGTAATCGCGACCTTGGGATCTAGGCTAGCCATACCCAATAAGCCCAGAACAATAATGGCTTGCGCACAAATCAACCAACTGCGACGCCGCCCTAGTAGTCGACCTAAAAAGGGAATGGGCAGCCGATCTACTAAAGGTGCCCACAACCACTTGCCCGCATAAATCAGGCCGATCCAAGTGAGGTAACCAATGGTGCTGCGATCAATGCCGGCCTCTCGCAACCAAAAACTCAGGGTGCCCAGAATCAGTAAAAGCGGAAGCCCTGCGGAAAAACCCAAGAACAGCATGCGCAGGCAAGGCCATTCTAGGTAAACCCGAAAATCACTTGACCAAGAACGAATTGAATTAAGCGCCACGAATGCGATAAATGGCTAAGCTGCCCAATAGATTTGCAGCCCACGTGATTGGTCGGCCTTCATGCAAGACAACGCGATCCAAAATGTCCAATCCCAGTTGGTGTGCAAGCCCCTCAAAATCAGCAATGGTTAGAACCCGCACATTGGGGGTATCAAACCAAGCGTAAGGCAGTGATTTTGATACGGGCATATGGCCCATTGCAACTGCGAGGCGATGCGACCAATGGCCAAAGTTAGGGAAGGAGATAACGCACTCTTTTCCGACGCGAACAATTTCAGAAAGAATTTTCTCGGTCTGGTGAATCGTTTGTACGGTTTGCGATAAAACAACCGTATCAAAACTTTTATCTTCAAAGAGGGCAAGACCTCCTTCTAGGTCTTGCTGAATCACATTGATGCCTTTTTGTACGCAGGCTAATACTCCCTGATCATCAATCTCAACGCCGTAGGTGTGCACCGGTTTTTGGGTTTGCAAAAAGGCCAGAAAGCTTCCGTCCCCACAACCCAAGTCCAGTACTTGGCTTTGCGGCGCAACCCAATTGGCAATCGCAGCAAAATCAGCGCGCATCATGGCAAGGCCTCAGCAATTTTTTTAAAGTATGCCCGCACTAGATTATGGTACCGAGCGTCATCGAGCAAAAATGCATCATGGCCATGCGGCGCATCAATCTCGGCATAGGAGACCTCACGCTTATTGCTGAGCAAAGCCTCGACAATTTCCCTGCTGCGATTTGGCGGAAAGCGCCAATCGGTTGCAAAACTAATGATCAAAAACTGGGCTTGCACTTCAGCCAAGGCGCGGCTTAGGCTGCCGCCATGGCGCCGCGCAGGATCAAAATAATCGAGGGCGCGCGTAATGAGGAGGTAAGTGTTAGCATCAAAATAGCTTGAAAACTTGTCGCCTTGATACCGCAGGTAACTCTCAACCTCAAACTCCACATCAAAACTAAAGCGGTATTCATCGGATGCGCCGGCGGGACGCTGCAATTCCCGTCCAAACTTTTCAGCCATATCGTCGTCCGACAAATAGGTAATGTGGCCAACCATGCGAGCCAGACGTAAACCACTTTTTGGCACTACGCCATGGGCGTAGTAGTTGCCGCCATGGAAATCGGGATCCGACAAAATGGCATTGCGCGCCACTTCATTAAACGCAATATTTTGGGCGCTCAACTTGGGTGTCGATGCAATCACAATGCAATGTGCTAAGCGCTTGGGAAACTGAATCGCCCATGCCATTGCTTGCATACCGCCCAAGCTACCACCCATGACAGCAGCAAAGCGGCGAATACCTAATTTATCCGCCAGTCTTGCTTGTGTATTGACCCAATCCTCCACCGTCACTACCGGGAAATCAGCCCCATAGGGCTTAGTGGTTTCGGGGTTCAGGCTCATTGGCCCTGTTGAGCCAAAACAGGAGCCCAAATTATTAACGCCAATCACAAAAAATCGATTAGTATCGACCGGCTTTCCTGGGCCAATCATGTTGTCCCACCAGCCGATGTCGGATGGCTTATCTGGATCGGGTCCGGCTACGTGATGCGACGCATTGAGGGCATGGCAAATTAAAATGGCATTGCTCTTATCGCTATTAAGCTTGCCGTAGGTTTCAATAACTAAGTTGTAATTACTGAGAATCGCCCCACTTTGTAAGGGAAGTGATTCTGCAAAATGGATAGTATTTCGTGATAGATGGAGATCACTCATTCTGCAAGCAAGATACGAAGGCTAATCTCGGATGCCTCGGTTGGCACCTTTTTAAAACCGCTTCGCGCAAAACGATGCCAGCGACCCAGCACAAAGCTCATTAATAGAGCGGCGCGAATGGCAACGTCGTCTTGGCCTTCGTTTCCTGGGGCGCCGCGTTGCGATTGGCCTATGCGCAAGGATTGCTTTAGGGATGCCTCTACTCGGTCGAGCACTTGGGAAATACGATCCTGCAAGCGATCATCCTCTTGCAACAAGGCATCACCCAGCAACACCCGCGTCATACCTGGATTTTTTTCAGCGAATACCAAGAGCATTTGCAAAATGCCACGGGTCTGCGCCAAGCCTGACTCTTCTTTTTGATTGATCTGATTAATTAAACCAAACACGGTCTGCTCGATAAAAGCGATGAGGCCCTCAAACATCTGCGCTTTGCTTGCAAAGTGGCGATACAGCGCGGCCTCAGAAACATCGATTTTGGCTGCCAGTGCAGCCGTGGTTACACGCTCACCCCGCGGGTTTTGCAACATCTCCGCCAGCACTTGCAAAATCTGTAAACGACGCTCGCCCGGACGCGGCCGCTTACGCGACTTTTCTTCTGCTGGCGCTTGTGCGCTCACATCATCGTTGGGTGGTTTTGTGCTCATGAATGATTAATGTACCACTTACCTAGAACGAATCATCGTACCGAAAGCCTGCTCGGTCAGAATCTCCAACAGGAGGGAGTGCTCGATTCGGCCATCAATAATATGTACTGAGTTCACGCCGCTCTTGGCGGCATCTAAGGCCGATGAAATCTTGGGCAGCATTCCGCCTGAAATCGTCCCATCGGCAAATAGGGCATCGATTTCACGGGCGGTCAAATCGGTTAATAAATTCCCGCTTTTGTCCATTACGCCAGGGATGTTGGTCATCATGACCAACTTTTCGGCGCCCAGTATTTCTGCCATTTTGCCGGCCACTAGATCGGCGTTGATATTGAATGCCTGACCCTGCGCACTAAAACCAATCGGCGATATCACTGGAATGAAAGCATCGTCTTGCAGCGCCTTTACAACGGCTGGATTGATGGCTTCAATCTCGCCCACAAAACCCAGATCGATGGTCGCCCCTGGTTTTTTTTCGTCCGGAACCAACATCTTGCGCGCATGAATCAAACCGCCATCTTTGCCGGTTAAGCCAACCGCTTGACCGCCAAAGTGATTAATCAACATCACAATGTCCTGCTGCACTTCGCCGCCCAGAACCCACTCCACCACTTCCATGGTTTCTTCATCGGTCACGCGCATGCCTTGAATGAAGGTACCTGTCTTACCAATCTTTTTTAGCGCCTCATCAATCTGTGGCCCACCGCCATGCACGACCACTGGATTCATGCCTACTAACTTGAGCAAGATGACATCGCGCGCAAAACTTTCTTTAAGCCGCTCTTCCACCATGGCGTTACCACCGTACTTAATTACGATGGTCTTACCGTGGTATTGACGGATATACGGCAGCGCTTCTGCCAATATTTCCGCTTTCAATAAGGGGGAAATATCCGCAATCGTTGGCATTGGTTTAATCATTCCGAAATGAGGGCACTAGAAGTGTTAGTAAAAGTTAATCGCCAAATAATTTTTGACGAAGCTCACGGCGCTCTTGGGCCTCGAGCGATAAGTTGGCAGTAGGACGGGCGATTAAGCGGGATAGGCCAATCGGCTCACCGGTCTCTTCACACCAACCATACTCACCCGACTCAATGCGAGCCAATGCTTGCTCGACTTTTTTGAGTAACTTGCGCTCACGATCGCGGGTGCGCAATTCCAGCGCATGCTCCTCTTCGATCGTCGCGCGATCGGCTGGATCTGGAACCAAAATATTCTCACGCAAGTGCTCGGTTGTTTCTGAAGCGTTCTTGAGTAAATCGTCTTTTAAAGTCGCCAACTTTAAGCGAAAGAATGCGAGCTGGGCCTTGTTCATATAGTCTTTTTCGGACATTTTGAGCAATTCCGCGTCGGTCACTGGAACCGCTTTTGAGGATGCCGTCGACTTGCCAGCAGTTTTCGTGCTGGCGCCCGCTGCTGCCTTAGGGCTCTTCGAGCTGGGTGTTTTTACCGTCATGTCATTCTTTCCATGGATTTGGAGCACTATTGCCCCATTCTGCCAAAGTTTTGCTGCTATTCAATACTGTTTTACTGCCAATTTGTTACAACAAGCGCAATCAGCCCTGTGGCGGCGGATTGTACTACGCCAAACACCCTTCTAGTCCAGCCATTAGGGTATCTTTGGGTAAATCAATGCCAATAAAGACCATACGGGTCTGCTTGGGCTCTGCGCCCCAAAGACCGGCCATATCACTACCCATCATTTGATGCACCCCCTGAAACACCACTTTTCGGTTGCTGCCTTTCACGTACAGAACCCCTTTGTAGCGCAACATCTTCTCACCAAAGACCTCCAAAATACCGCCCAAGAAGTCTTCTAACTTATTGTGGTCAAAGGGGCGATCGCTCCTAAATACAAATGACTGAATGCGGTCGGTATGGCCGTGATGCCCATGGTGTTGGTGTGCATCGTGGCTGTGATCGTGGTCGTGACTGTGGTCATGCCCGCAATCGTCGTGATTGTGGTCTTCCTGCTCCAAAAAGTGGGGGTCAATGTCTAACTTCGCATTGAGATTGAACCCCTTTAAATCCAGGACTTCATTAAGTGGCACCACCCCCTTGGTAATCGCCTTAATTGGCGCGCGCGGGTTCATGTGCATCAGTCGTGCGCGCAGTGCCGCGACTTCGGCATCCGTTACGAGATCCGTCTTGGTGATGAAAATTTGGTCGGCAAAGCCAACTTGACGCTGCGCCTCCTCGTGCTCGCTGAGTTGCTGCTGACCATGCTTGGCATCGACCAGGGTAACAATTGCATCGAGTACATAATGGTCCGCTACGTCGTCGTCCATAAAGAAGGTTTGGGCCACTGGACCAGGATTAGCAACTCCTGTGGTTTCGATCACAACCCGCTCAAACTGAATCTTCTTGTCGCGACGTTGCTCCCAAAGCTGATTAAGGGCCTCCACTAAATCGCCACGAATCGTGCAGCAAATACAGCCATTACTCATCTGCACAATTTGTTCTTGGCTTTCTTGGACCAAAATATCGTTATCGATGTTCTCTTCGCCAAATTCGTTTTCAATCACTGCAATTTTTTTGCCGTGTTGCGCCGTCAAGATGTGCTTTAAAAGGGTAGTTTTGCCGCTTCCTAGGAAGCCGGTCAGAATGGTGACGGGTATTAATGCCATGATCGTGTTGCTTTCGCTATGTCGGATGCCGTTGAAAAAAGTGGATATGCGCAAGTGAATGGTGACTAACCCATCATCTTACCGAGTTCCACGGGCCTATTGGTCTGGATTTACTTTGCTCGCCCCGCCTTAGCGCGAGGATGAGCCAAATCATAGGCTTGCGCGAGGTGTTGAAAATCCAAAGCGGTATAAATTTGGGTGCTGGCAATGCTGGCATGCCCCAGCATTTCCTGAACCGCCCTTAAATCATGGGATGACTGTAGAACGTGGCTAGCAAAGCTATGCCGCATCATGTGTGGGTGGACATGGGTTGGTAAGCCGGCGCGGATCGCTAAGCTGCGTAAGCGTGCCTGAACGGT
>CAWUTW010000102.1:0-6882 GCA_963925585.1 uncultured Polynucleobacter sp.
TGCTTGGCATCAAAAAAGGATTTTTGACCAGCCGCCGCCTCGGCTGCAACATGGCCTTCGTGCACCGCTTTATGAGCCAGCATGGGCTGACCCACAATGTCGCCAATCGCAAAAATGTGGGGGACATTGGTGCGCATCTGCTGATCAACGGCAATAAAGCCGCGATCATCTACCGCAACGCCGGCATTGCCTGCATCAATCTTCTTGCCATTCGGTGAGCGCCCTACTGCAACCAAGACCAAGTCATACACCTGGGGCTGTGCCGGCGCAGCATCGCCTTCAAACGTGACGTGAATTCCGTCGGCCTTTGCTTCTGCTTTCGCTGCGCGGGTTTTAAGCATGACCTTATCAAAGCGTCCAGCATTGTGCTTTTCCCAGACCTTCTCAAGATCACGATCGGCTCCTGCCATGAGTCCATCCAGCATTTCAGCAATATCAATTTTGGAGCCGAGCGCGCTGTAGACCGTCGCCATCTCCAAGCCAATAATGCCGCCACCAATCACCAGCATGCGCTTTGGAATACTCTTGAGTAAGAGTGCGCCGGTACTATCGACAACGCGAGGATCATCGGGCAAGAAAGGTAATTTAATTGGCTGGCTTCCCGCAGCAATAATGGCTTTCTGAAAACGAATCACTTCTTTTTGGTTGCCTGCTTCTTGGCCAGGTCCGGCAGTAAGATTGACTTCAACGTGGCTTGCATCCATAAAACGACCAAGCCCACGCACCACCTTAACCTTACGTGCCTTTGCCATGCCAGCAAGACCACCGGTCAGCTTACCAATCACGCCGTCTTTGTAAGCACGCAACTGATCAATATCAATTACAGGATCACCAAAACGAATGCCGTGCTTTGACATGGTTTTCGCTTCATCCATCACGGCTGCTGTGTGCAAGAGTGCTTTCGATGGAATACAACCGACATTTAAGCAAACGCCGCCCAAACTGGGATAGCGCTCCACCAGAATGACGTTAAGGCCTAAATCGGCAGCACGAAATGCAGCGCTGTATCCACCTGGGCCTGCACCCAGCACCAGTAAATCGCATTCGTGATCTACCTTGCCTTGAAAAGCACTTGCTGCATTGCTTGCGACAATAGGTGCTACTGGAGCTTGGGGTGATGGAGCTGAGCTTGGCGTTGGAGCCGATACTACAGGCGCAGCTGGCTTTGGCGAAGCACCAGCCTCGAGCTCAATCTCAGCAATGACTTTGCCTTTTTTTACCTTATCGCCTATCTTCACTGCAATGCTCGTAATGGTACCCGCCGCATCGGCCGGCACTTCCATAGTAGCTTTATCGGACTCCAGTACCAAGAGTGGCTGCTCTTTTTCAATCCGATCGCCTACCTTTACCAGCACCTCAATAACGGGTACATCGTCATAGTCACCAATGTCTGGAACCAGAATCAATTGCTTAGTCATGGTGATTCCTTTTAAAGCGCCGCACGGCGGAAATCAGCCAAGAGCTGGGCAATGTAGGCCGTAAACCGAGTCGCCGAAGCGCCGTCGATCACGCGATGGTCTGCAGTAAGGGAGAGCGGGCATATTAATCGCGGCACAAATTGCTTGCCATCCCAGACTGGTTTCATTGCCGCTTTACTGACGCCCAAAATAGCCACCTCGGGTGCGTTGATAATCGGCGCAAAATACGTTCCACCAATACCGCCAAGGGAGGAGATCGTGAAACTTGCTCCCTGCATTTGATCCGGCTTTAACTTACCTTCCCGTGCTAATGCAGCGAGTTCGCCGGTCTCGCGGGCAATCTCGTTAATGCCCTTTTGATCGGCATTACGAATCACCGGAACAACGAGGCCATTGGGGGTGTCTGCAGCAAAGGCAATGTGAAAGTATTTTTTGAGTACTAAGTCATCGCCATCAAGCGAGCTATTGAATTCAGGATACTTTTTCAGTCCGGCCACTGCTGCCTTGATCATAAATGCGAGCATCGTGATCTTATTACCCTGCTTCTCATTCTCTTTATTGGTTGAGACGCGAAACGCTTCAAGTTCGGTAATGTCGGCATCCTCATGGTAAGTGACCGCTGGAATCATCACCCAGTTCCGCGCCAAATTAGCAGCGGACAACTTTTTAATGCGGGATAAGGGCTGACGCTCAATGGCGCCAAACTTGGTAAAGTCAACGGTAGGCCATGGCAATAAATCGAGGCCACCCGACTTCGCACTTGCAGTTGCAGTAGAGCCGCTCATTACGCCTTTTACAAAAGCTTGAACGTCTTCCTGAGTAATCCGGCCTTTCGGACCCGAGCCTTTGACAAGGGCCACATTGACACCCAATTCACGCGCATATTTACGTACCGTAGGACTAGCGTGGCTCACATCATTTCCAGCTTCCACTGGTATGGCTTGGGTTGCAGGTGATGCAGGCGCTGCAGCGACTGGTATTGGTGTGGGTGTGGGTGTAGATACAGAAACCGGCGGAATCGATGGCGCCGCCTTGGAAGCTGCTGGCGCGCTCGCTGCTGGTGCAGGGGTGGTAGCAGCATCGCTAGACTCCACTACCAATACCAGCGCACCTTCTGAAATCAAATCGCCCACCTTGACTTTGATTTCTTTAACAAGGCCCGCATGCGATGAAGGCACATCCATCGTCGCTTTATCCGACTCCAGCGTGACGACCGATTGCTCTTTTTCAATAACATCACCAACTTTGACCAGTACTTCGATCACGGGAACGTCGCTGTAGTCCCCAATATCGGGAACGTGAATTTCGATTAATTTACTCATGGTCTGGAATATCGCATTCGGCTCAGGAAATCATAGGGTTTGGTTTTTGGACATTGATGTTGTATTTCTTAATTGCCTCAGCAATTTTCTGACGATCAATTTGTCCAGCATCAGCGAGTGCTTTCAGGCTTGTTAATACAACCCAACGGTAATCGACCTCAAAGAAATCGCGTAGGTTTTCACGCGTATCGGAACGTCCAAAACCATCCGTGCCAAGGACCTCATAGCGACGACCTAAGTGTTGTATTGCTGGTCGAATTTGATCGGCAAAGGTACGCACGTAGTCGGTTGCTGCAATAATCGGTCCGGTAGTGTCTTTTAAACAGTGTTCAACGTGCGACAGTTGTGGAACAGCCGCTGGATTGAGCAAGTTAGTCCTGTGCACGGTATTCCAATCACGGCCTAATTCGGTAAAGCTGGAACAGCCCCATAAATCAGAGGCTATGCCCCAATCTGCGTGCAAGACTTCGGCGGCGGCAATCACCTCACGAAAAATGGTGCCAGAGCCAAGTAGTTGAACGCGCAATTTACTATTGGCATCCCCTACTGAGCGTAGCTTATACATACCTTTAATAATGTCTTTTTCTGCGCCTGCTGGCATGGCAGGGTGGGAATAGTTTTCATTCATCAGGGTAATGTAGTAATACACATCATCCTGTGCATCTAGCATGCGGCGCATGCCATCCTGAATGACTACCGCCAGTTCAAATGCAAATGTGGGGTCGTAGCTCACGCAATTGGGAACCGAAGCACTCCACACATGACTATGGCCGTCTTCGTGTTGTAAGCCTTCGCCATTGAGCGTTGTTCTGCCAGCAGTGCCGCCCAGTAAGAAACCGCGGCTACGCATATCGCCTGCAGCCCATGCCAAATCGCCAATCCGTTGAAATCCAAACATGGAATAGAAAATATAGAAGGGCAACATTGGGACGCCGTGGGTGGAATACGCAGTTGCAGCCGCAATCCAGTCGCACATACCTCCCGCTTCGTTGATACCCTCTTGCAGAATTTGGCCTTGCTTATCTTCTCGGTAGAACATCAGCTGGTCTTGGTCTTCCGGTGTATAGAGTTGACCCATTTGATGCCAAATGCCAAGTTGACGGAACATGCCCTCCATACCAAAAGTGCGTGACTCGTCTGGGACAATGGGCACCACACGCTTACCAATGGTCTTATCGCGAATAACAATATTGAGCATGCGCACGAAAGCCATGGTGGTTGAAATCTCACGGCCCTCGCTAGTCGCCTCCAGTAAAACAGCAAAGGCATCCAGATTGGGTACCGGCAAACTCTCTGCTTTCATACGGCGTTGTGGCAAATAACCGCCAAGCTCTTGACGGCGCGCGCGCATGTACTCAAGCTCTGGACTGCCATCGGCAAACTTCACAAATGGAATATCCTCGAGCTCTTCATCTTTCACTGGAATCTCAAAACGATCGCGGAAACCACGCACGTCATCTGGATTCATTTTTTTAGCCTGGTGAGCGATGTTCATGGCCTCGCCCGAGCCGCCCATACCATGGCCTTTAACGGTGTGCGCCAAAATAACGGTGGGCTGGTTTAGATGGTTCACTGCCGAATGAAAAGCGGCATACACCTTATGGGGATCGTGACCGCCGCGATTGAGGTTCCAAATATCCTCATCACTCCAATCAGCAACTAAAGCCTTTAGCTCCGGCGTATTAAATACAGTCTCGCGTACGTACGCGCCATTTTTTGCTTTCATGGTTTGATATTGGCCATCGACAATTTCGCCGAGGCGCTGCATCAAGATGCCTTTTTTATCGCGCGCAAACAACGCATCCCAATGGCCGCCCCACACTACCTTAATTACATTCCAGCCGGACCCACGAAACTCCGCTTCAAGCTCTTGAATGATTTTTCCGTTACCACGAACCGGGCCATCCAAACGCTGCAAGTTGCAGTTCACCACAAAAATCAAGTTATCCAAGTGTTCACGCCCGGCCATGCCAATAGCGCCGAGTGATTCTGGTTCGTCGGTTTCGCCATCGCCGAGGAAAGCCCAGACTTTGCGGTTGCCGGCATGAATAAAACCGCGGTCTTCCATGTAACGCATAAAACGGGCTTGATAAATCGCCATGATTGGGCCAAGACCCATCGATACCGTAGGGAACTGCCAAAAGTCTGGCATGAGCCATGGATGGGGATAGCTGGAAATACCTTTACCGCCCACCTCCTGGCGAAATAAATCCAGTTGGCTTTGGTCTAAACGGCCCAGCATGTAGGCACGCGAGTAAATCCCAGGAGCTGAGTGACCTTGAACAAAAATGAGGTCGCCGCCATGCTCCGCACTGGGCGCATGCCAAAAATGGTTAAAGCCAACATCGTATAAGGTGGCGGCCGATTGAAAGGAGGAGATATGACCACCTACATTGGTATCTTTATTGGCACGCAACACCATCGCCATAGCATTCCAGCGAGTGTAGGAACGAATCCGGTGCTCGATGTGTTGATCACCCGGAAGACGGGCTTGCAACTCCACCGGGATAGTGTTGATGTAGGGCGTTTCAGCATGAAAAGGCTGATTTACACCATTGACCCGAGCATGGGATATTTGCTGATCGATTAAATATGCAGCCCTCTCTGGGCCTACCGCGTGAATCACGCCATCGAGGGCCTGTAACCACTCTTGGGTTTCTGCTGGATCAATATCCAGCGCGTCCGATTGTGCCTTACCTAAAACCGGTTGCGGAACTGCAGCCATTATGTGTCTCCATTTGATCGATGATTTAGTGGTATTTACTCTACAGGCAATATTCTAAAAAGCACTAAAGTGCTTGACAAGATATTTTCCACATAATGATAGTATTTCTCATAATATGGTAATTTATTGCAGTGCAATTCGCATAATACGAAATACAGCCCAAGGAAAATAGGCAGATACACTAAGGGATTGGAATAATGTCCTTTTTATGAAGATACCCATTACCTCCCCAGCAGGTATCAATAGCAGCCCCTGGTTTCGCCGGATCAGGGGATTTCGCTTGGTCTATACGCCCCTAGTAGCAATCGTCATTTTTACCGTGATGATGACCATCATTCTGGGCACCCTGCAAATGCAGGAACGCAATCAGCAAGAAAATGCGCTATTCAGAGAGCTTTCTTTGGTGAAGCAACGCATTCAATTGCGCTTTGCTAACAATACCGAAGTGCTCATGTCGCTGAGCCGCGATTTGGGCAGAATAAATAGCGATGAAAAAACAAAAGCAAACGCCTTAAAAGAAGCAGAATCGTTTTTACTGAACAATCACGAGGTTAGTCAGCTCATTTGGCTAGATCGAGACAATCAGCGGCAATGGATGATGCCTCCACCTAGTCGAATCAATTTATGGTTTGATCAGGCGCCGTATGCCAAAGACTTGAAAGCGCAGCTCAATAAAAACATTGAGTTAACCATCAGCACAAATCGTCCGGCCTTTAGTAATTTCATTCAAATTGATTTGCCCAATGATGAACCGATGGCAAAAGAACGCCGAACCATCTTTTGGCAAACCATACCGATTGGGCCGGATGATGAAATCAGTGGTGTTATGGCGGTGCTTTACTCTGCCCAAGGCATTATGGAATACGTTATACCGCCGGAGTTAAAGGGCCTGTACCGCTTTAGCTTAACCACCGATGCCGGCAAAGTGCTAGCTATCTCATCGGATCGCAATATGCCGCCACGGTCTTTGACCAATCAAACCAGTTTAGATCTGGGCATCTTAAGCCCCAATGCCATACTGCGCGTCGACACGTACCCAACGCCCAGCAACCTCACATTTAAGATGTTGCTCGGGGTGGTCGTTGGACTGAGTGCATTCGTCATTCTGAGCTTATGGTCCGTCATCAAGCAAATGCAAGTTCGTCAAGTGGCTGAAGCCAGCTTACGCACGGAGACCAACTTTCGAAATGCCATGGAGAACTCTACGCCGGTTGGAATACGGGCGCATGATATGCAAAAGCGCATTACCTACGTGAACCGTGCTTTTTGTGAAATGACCGATTGGAGCTCGGAAGAGCTGATGGGGCTGGAGCCGCCCTTCCCCTTTTGGCCAGCGGATCAACAAGAGAACCTGCTAAAAAAAATGGACTTGGCACTGAACGCAAGCTCCCACCATGAACTAAAAGGCGGCATAGAG
>CAWUTW010000103.1:0-9173 GCA_963925585.1 uncultured Polynucleobacter sp.
TGCTGCTGTCTTTGCGGCGCTGACGCGTGGTTAGGGTAAAAAGCTCCGCCTCGGTAATAAAAAGGAGGCCCTGACTTGGCCAATCAAAGCCATTTAAGAGTGGGGAGACGACTAAGGCAAAGGGCGCAGTGCCTTTAACAAAGGTTGCCAAGTCATCCAGAAGGATTGGATGAAGCGGATAGAGCGTACCGCCCCCATCCTTTGACACCGAATTGCTTTCATCCAGGAGTGCGCGGATCGATTCACGCCGACCCGCGCTATCGCAGCAAATCACAATGCGCCGATGAGCGTATGCAACCTGCTGACGCAGTCGCCCAATCGGATCATGGTCGCGGCGATGAATGCCAACATCTGGTACCGATAAAAACTGGGGCGGCTCGTTTGCTTCGGCGTGCGAAACAATGCCATCGCGGTTTAGTACGAGGCGGGCATTGGGTTTTGAAAGACTAAAAAATTGATCAACATCTAAAAAGAGTGATTTAGGCGGCAGTATCGGGCGATCTAAATCGTGCTTAAGGAAAGCATACCGTTGCTCGGTATCTTTCCAAAAGCTGCGTACCGTCTCTTCTGCATCGCCGACGGTAACCAGCCAAACTGGATCACCCGAGCGAGGGAAGTAATCAAACAGGGTGGCAGACTCGTCAAAAAAGAGGGGTAAATAGGATTCAATACCCGCACTCGGAATGCCCAAGTTGGCATCCTTATAGATGGAGCAACGCGTTGGATCACCTTCAAATACTTCACGCCAGCGATTCCGAAACGCGGTGCGCGCCGCATAGTCAAATGGAAATTCATGGCCAGGCAGTAAGCGAATTTCTTTGACGGGATACAAACTGCGCTGGGTATCGGGATCAAAGGCACGCACTTGCTCAATTTCATCGCCAAATAAATCCAATCGATAGGGCAATGCCGATCCCATCGGGAATAAATCAATCAGGCCGCCGCGCACACTGTATTCGCCGGGCCGCATGACCGCGCTGACAGGGTCATAGCCGGCTTGTTGCAATTGCAGGCGCAGCGCGCTTTCGTTTAGGCAATCGCCTTGCCGAAAGAAAAAGGTATGACCAGATAAGAATTCCGGTGGGCCAAGCCGCTGGAGTGCAGTAGTAACTGGCACCAAGACAATGTCACAAGTGCCCGCGAGCATTTCATACAGGGTGGCAAGGCGTTCGGAGACTAAATCCTGATGGGGCGAAAAATGATCGTAGGGAAGAATCTCCCAGTCCGGCAACAGCCGTGTCTTTAATTGTGGGGCAAAGGCGGGGATCTCTTCTAAGAGGCGCTGCGCTTCTTGCGCTTGAGCGCAAAACACTACCATTACAGAAAAATCAGCCCGGTGCCGAAGAGCAGATTGAGCGATTAGGGCGGCATCAGCAGAGCCAACCAGGCCGGAAAAGGTAAAGCGCTGCCCAGCCCGCGGAGCAGGTATGGGGGGCGCTTGATTTGTTCCATCCGACATCTGGCCTCATTATAGAATCAGACATGCACGATTTTCTTCATTCCTGCCATGCCGTTCTACCCACCGCAGGTACCGGTTCCCGTTTAGGCGGCGAGATTCCCAAGCAACTGCGCATTCTAGCGGGCAAGCCTATGCTGGCATTTGCACTCGAGGCGCTGATCGCAACGCCCGAGATTGAGTCGATTTGGGTTGGGGTCAGCCCCAGCATGCACGCATCCGGTGATTTTGCTGCGTTCCAAGAGAGCAGCAGCGCTTTACTCAATACCAAGCCCAACTACTTTTTGCCGACCGGCGGTTCAAGCCGTCAAGAAACGGTCTTAAATACCTTGAAGGCGATGCTGGATGCCGACGTTCCCGGTGAGGATTGGATTTTGGTGCACGATGCGGCCAGGCCAGGCATCACCTCAGAGTCGATTCAAGATTTGATTCATGGCGTGCTCGAGGCGCACTCTGGAAACCCATTGCACGGCGGCATCTTGGCCATGCCCGTGGCGGACACCTTAAAACAGGCGGCAGAAGGTGGCAAGTGGATTGATAGCACGATTTCACGGGAAGCGATTTGGCAGGCGCAAACGCCCCAAATGTTTCGCCTGGCAGACTTGCACGCCGCATTGAAAAGTGCAGTTTTGGATAGCGCAGCGGTCACAGACGAGGCCAGCGCAGTCGAGCGTTTAGGTGGGAAACCGTTATTAATCAAGGGCTCAACACGCAACTTTAAAGTAACGCACCAAGCAGACTGGGAACTGATGGAACTTGTATTACGTAAACAGGATGCCCACATTTGATGAAAGCAGGGGACGCAATGGCTTCAGAACACAACATAGAAAAAAACGGGCTGCCATTTCGCATTGGTCAAGGTTATGACGTCCATGCCTTAGTCGAGGGCCGTCCGCTGATTTTGGGTGGCGTTAAGGTCCCCTATGGCAAAGGATTGCTTGGCCACTCGGACGCCGATGCACTGCTGCATGCATTGACCGACGCCTTGCTGGGTGCTGCAGGCCTCAATGACATTGGACAGCTTTTTCCAGACAATGATCCCCAATTTAAAAATATGGATAGCCGTATTTTGCTGCGGCGGGCTTTGGAATGCGTCTCCGAGGCCGGCTACCGCGTTGGTAACATCGATGCCACGATCATTTGCCAACAACCCAAACTTGCCAGTTTTTTACCGGAAATGAGAGCCCATATCGCGGCTGACCTGGGGGTCGCGGTCAACCAAATCAATCTAAAAGCAAAAACCAATGAGTTATTAGGGCATCTCGGGCGCGGCGAGGGCATTGCAGTCCATGCCGTTGCATTGGTTTATCGGACCTAAGTCAGACTTATCTGATCTTCAAATACGGCTTTAAACCAGCCTAAACCCTTGATCATTGTAGAATCCACCTTTTAGAGTGAAGTTTAAGCAGGGTATTGTCTGCGGTATTCGCGAGGATGGCGAAATTGGTAGACGCACCAGGTTTAGGTCCTGACGCCAGAAATGGTGTGGGGGTTCGAGTCCCCCTCCTCGCACCACAAGGCTTACCTTGGCTTGGGCTTCACATAACCTGATCTTTACAGAAGAGACGAGAATGGCTTTGCAGATAGAAAATTTAGGTCAATTAGACCGTAAGATGACCTTGGAAATTCCCCGCGCTGACTTAGCAAAAGCACGCGCCGCTCGTTTGGCCAAGGTTGGCAAGACCATGAAAATAGCCGGCTTTCGTCCAGGTAAGGTGCCACAAAAAATGGTTGAGCAGCAATATGGCATGCAAGTGGATTTTGAGTTGCAGTTTGATAAGGCATCCGAACTCTTCTTTGAGCTCAGTAAAAAGGAAGGCATTTTATTAGCGGGCCAGCCTCGCCTAGAGCCCAAGAGCGAAATGGGCGCAGATCCAATTGTGTTCGAAGCCTTTTTTGAAGTCTTGCCGGAAGTGAAGATTGGTGATCTGAGTAAAGCAGCGGTCAATCGCTACAGCACCACGATTGGGGATGCCGAAATCGATCGCGCTCTGGATGTGCTGCGTAAGCAACAGGTCCACTACCATCCACGCGGCGTTGCAAGTGACCACGGTGACGGCGGCAGCTACGTGGCAGCACAGAGCGGCGATCAAATTACCATCGACTTTGTTGGCACGATAGACGGTGTCGAGTTTGCCGGTGGAAAAGCCGAGGATTTCGAGTTTGTATTGGGTGAAGGTCGCATGTTGCCGGAGTTTGAGACAGCTGCACTGGGCCTAAAGAATGGCGAGAGCAAAACCTTCCCACTGAAGTTCCCCGATGATTACCACGGCAAAGACGTTGCTGGTAAGACGGCTGAATTCACCATCACGGTAAAGCAAATCAATTGGCCTCACATGCCTGAAGTGAATGATGCCTTTGCTTTATCCCTTGGCGTAACTGAGGGCGTTGCCAAGATGCGCAGTGAAGTGCGCGAAAATTTAGAGCGCGAAGTGAAGCGTCGCACGACAGCCTTGCTCAAAAATGAAGTGATGGATCAGCTCGAAAAACTCTGCGAGCTCGATGTACCCAAGTCACTGATTGCCAGCGAGCAAGAGCGCTTAGTTGAAATGGCACGCCAAGATTTAATGCAGCGCGGCATCCCGAATGCCAAAGATGCGCCGATTCCTGCAGAGATGTTTGCAGAGCAAGCCCAAAAACGTGTTCGCCTCGGTTTGATCCTTAGCGACCTGGTCAAGCAGCAAAATCTGGTCGCCACGCCCGATCAAATCAAAGCAGAGATTGAAGAACAAGCATCAACTTATGAAGATCCAAAAGAAGTGGTTCGTTGGTTTTATAGCGACCCACGTCGTTTAAAAGACGTGGAATCGGTTGTGCTGGAGGCCAATGTAATTCAGTATGTGAGCGGCCTTGGCACGATTACCGATAAAGCAGTAAGCTTTGAAGAACTAAGTAAGCTTAATTAATCGATTGCCCACGAAAGCCCATTCGCATGAACCGTACTGATTCCCATTTTTTCAATACTAGCAATGCCGCTGCAGTCGACCTAGAAACCCGCGGTCTTGGCATGGTTCCCATGGTGATTGAAACATCGGGTCGCGGTGAGCGCGCCTACGACATTTACTCCCGTCTCTTAAAAGAGCGCGTCGTTTTTCTGGTAGGCGAAGTGAATGATCAAACAGCCAATTTGGTGATTGCCCAGCTCCTGTTCTTGGAGAGTGAAAATCCTGATAAAGAAATCTCGCTCTACATTAATTCGCCTGGCGGCTCCGTCTCTGCAGGCTTAGCTATTTTCGATACGATGCAATTTATTAAGCCCCATGTCAGCACCTTATGTATGGGTATGGCTGCCAGTATGGGCGCTTTCTTATTGTGCGCCGGTGAAAAGGGCAAGCGCTATGCCTTGCCTAATTCCCGCGTCATGATTCACCAGCCACTCGGTGGTGCACGAGGCCAGGCATCGGACATCGAAATTCAGGCGCGTGAGATTTTGTACTTGCGCGAACGACTCAATCAGATTTTGGCCGACCGCACTGGTCAATCAATTGAAACCATTGCGAAAGACACGGATCGCGACAATTTCATGTCCGCGGATCAAGCCCGTGATTACGGCCTGATTGATAAAGTCATTGATAAACGCCCCTAATTGAGCGATTCTAAAACCCCGACCTCGGCTGACAAGCTTCTTTACTGCTCGTTTTGCGGCAAGAGCCAGCACGAAGTCAAAAAACTCATTGCCGGTCCTTCGGTATTCATTTGTGATGAGTGCATCGACTTATGTACCGATATCATTCAAGAAGAGTTAGCCAACCTACCGTCCACTAAAGGCGATGGCGGCCTGCCAACGCCACACGAGATCCGCGCCGATTTAGATCAATACGTGATTGGTCAAGACCAAGCCAAAAAAACATTGGCAGTAGCGGTCTATAACCATTACAAGCGTTTGCAGTATTTACCAGCACCTAAAAAAGAGGTGTCCACTAAAATGGATAGCGCCGCCGATAGCAAAGACAATAAAGCGGCAGCTGAAACCAAAAAATCGAAATTGCCCGCAAAGGCCGTGGTTGATGGCGTTGAATTAGCCAAAAGCAATATTTTGTTAATTGGCCCCACCGGTTCAGGCAAAACCTTATTGGCGCAAACCTTGGCGCGCCTACTCGACGTTCCATTCGTGATGGCCGATGCAACGACCTTAACGGAAGCAGGCTACGTTGGCGAGGATGTTGAAAACATCATTCAAAAATTACTACAGGCCTGCGATTACAGCGTAGAAAAAGCCCAACGTGGCATTGTTTACATCGATGAGATTGACAAAATTTCGCGTAAATCAGACAACCCATCGATTACCCGTGATGTGTCGGGTGAGGGTGTGCAGCAGGCGCTGTTGAAACTGGTTGAAGGAACCATGGCTTCAGTACCACCGCAGGGGGGCCGCAAGCACCCCAATCAAGATTTCTTGCAAGTGGACACAACCAATATTCTGTTCATCTGCGGCGGCGCATTCGACGGCCTGGAAAAAGTAATTCAGCAGCGCACTGCGAAAACGGGTATCGGTTTTAGTGCAGAAGTGCCCGGCAAGGATGACCGTGGCTCTAGCGAACTGCTCAAAGAAGTTGAGCCAGAAGATCTGATTAAGTTTGGCTTGATTCCGGAGTTAATTGGCCGTTTGCCGGTCCTAACGACCTTGGCTCAGCTCGATGAAACCGCCCTGATCCAAATCTTGACTGAACCCAAAAATGCGCTGGTGAAGCAATATCAAGCCCTCTTAACCATGGAAGGTGCTGAGCTTGAAGTGCGCCCCGAGGCCTTATCTGCGATTGCCAAGAAAGCGATTGCCCGCAAAACGGGCGCGCGCGGTCTGCGTTCGATCTTGGAAGGTGCCTTGATGGATGTGATGTATGACTTGCCATCCCTGCGCAATGTTCAAAAAGTGGTGATAGACGAAAGCAGTATTCAAAGCCAAGGTAAGCCGCTGTTGGTCTACAAGCAGAGTGAATCCCCTGCCCATAAGCAGGAATTATCGAAAAAAGCCTAATTTCGCCTAATTTTGGCTTTTTCCCCTCTATTTTTATTACTTTTCTGCCATCTTGCTCTTGTAATTCAGGAGCCCAAACCCATATAAGTAGTATTCTGATCACTGAATTAACCTCTTTTAAGTAGCTTTTGGTACTTTTGAGATTTTTTTGAGCGTTTGACTACTTTGGAGGATCTGCCCCATGCCTGGCCAATTATTACTACCCTCTGAACCGATTCAACTGCCTTTGCTCCCCCTGCGGGACGTAGTTGTCTTTCCCCATATGGTGATCCCCTTATTTGTGGGCCGTCCCAAATCCATCAAAGCACTAGAAGCGGCGATGGAAACCGGTAAAAGTGTTTTGCTGGTTGCTCAAAAGACAGCCGCGAAAGATGAGCCCTCGGTCGACGATTTATACGATGTGGGCTGCATCGCCAGTATTTTACAAATGCTCAAATTACCCGACGGCACCGTGAAGGTATTGGTTGAGGGTTCACAGCGCGCCGAAGTTAGTCAAATTGAAGACGCACTGGGCTACTTTAGTTGTGAAGCCACTCCCAAAGCAATCGATGTTCTTGATGCGCATGAGACTGAAGCGCTGCGCCGCGCGATCATGGCCCAGTTTGACCAGTACGTGAAGTTAAACAAAAAGATTCCGCAGGAGATTTTGGCTTCCTTGGGTGGCATTGATGACCCAAGCCGGCTGGCCGATACCATCTGCGCGCATTTGCCAGTCAAGCTCGAGCAAAAGCAGCGCCTCTTGGAAATGACCGATGTAGTCAAGCGCCTCGAGAGCCTGTTGGCTGACCTCGAGAGCGAAATCGATATTCTGCAAGTGGAGAAGCGCATCCGTGGTCGCGTGAAGCGCCAAATGGAAAAGAGCCAGCGCGAGTACTATCTCAATGAACAGGTCAAAGCCATTCAGAAGGAGCTTGGCGAGGGCGAAGAGGGCGCTGATTTAGAGGAATTAGAGAAGCGCATTAAAGCTGCCAAGATGCCGAAAGAGGCGCTGAAAAAAGCCGAGTCCGAACTGAAAAAACTCAAGCTGATGTCACCGATGTCGGCGGAAGCAACGGTAATACGTAACTACATTGACACTTTAGTTAGCTTGCCTTGGAAAAAGAAAAGTAAGGTCAATAATGATTTAGATAATGCCGAGAAGGTGCTGGATCAGGACCACTATGGCCTTGATAAAGTCAAAGAACGTATCTTGGAATACCTCGCAGTTCAGCAGCGTGTAGACCGCGTAAAAGCCCCCATCCTGTGCCTGGTTGGTCCTCCTGGTGTTGGTAAAACATCCTTGGGTCAGTCGATTGCACGCGCCACCAACCGGAAGTTTGTTCGTATGGCTTTGGGCGGCGTACGTGATGAATCGGAGATTCGCGGCCATCGTCGTACCTATATTGGCTCGATGCCAGGTAAGATTCTTTCGAGCCTGACTAAAGTAGGCGTGCGCAATCCCCTGTTCTTATTGGATGAAGTCGATAAGATGGGTATGGATTTTCGGGGCGACCCAGCCAGCGCGCTACTCGAGGTGCTTGATCCAGAACAAAACCATACCTTTCAAGATCACTACGTCGAGGTTGACTTCGATCTCTCCGATGTGATGTTTGTAGCTACTGCGAATTCCTTAAATATTCCGGGACCACTCTTGGATCGCCTCGAGGTGATTCGTCTGGCCGGTTATACCGAAGATGAAAAAACCAGCATTGCTACCAACTATTTGATGCCGAAGCAAATCAAAAACAATGGTTTGAAAAAGGGTGAGCTACAGATAGAAGAGGGTGCGATTCGCAGCATAATTCGCTACTACACCCGTGAAGCCGGTGTACGTTCGCTTGAGCGCGAGATCAGCAAGGTCTGCCGTAAAGTGGTCAAGCTATTACTACTCAAAAAAGAAGCTGCGCCCATTACCGTTGATGCAGATAATTTAGAAAAGTTCCTCTCCGTCAAAATCTTTGATTACGGCCTAGCCGCAAAAGAGAATCAACTCGGACAAGTGACTGGTTTAGCGTGGACTGAGGTCGGCGGCGATCTGCTGACGATTGAAGCGGCGCTGATGCCAGGCAAAGGCGTAATCACACGCACCGGTTCCTTGGGTGATGTGATGAAAGAGTCAGTCGAGGCGGCCAGAACGGTAGTACGCTCACGCGCGCGCGCACTGGGCATTACCGATGAGGCTTTTGAGAAGAAAGACATCCATATTCACTTTCCGGAGGGCGCAACACCCAAAGATGGACCATCTGCCGGTATTGCGATTACCACCGCCTTGGTTTCCGTGTTTACTGGGATTCCGGTACGCTCCGATGTCGCGATGACCGGGGAAATCACGCTGCGTGGCGAGGTCTTGCCGATTGGCGGCCTGAAAGAAAAACTATTGGCTGCTCACCGGGGCGGTATCAAGCTGGCCTTAATTCCAGAAGAGAACGTCAAAGACTTAATTGATATCCCAGATAACGTCAAGAATGCCATCGAGATTATTCCGGTGCGCTGGATCGATAAAGTCTTGGAGCTTGCTTTAGAGCGCAAGCCTGAGGCACTGCTCGATCCGAGTCCAGACGAGTTAGCCAAAAAGGCGGCAGAAGCCAGTAAGGCTGCTTCTGGTATTTCGGGTGGGGAAGTCTTAAAGCATTAATCGGATAACCGGAACCAACCCTTTGTGCACTATCGGTATGGGCTTAATCTAAAAAATGAGCATCCATGCTGGACTAAGGGTACAATTTTGATTGTTTTATGGGGCGCTTAGCTCAGTTGGTAGAGCGT
>CAWUTW010000104.1:0-3126 GCA_963925585.1 uncultured Polynucleobacter sp.
GGATCGATTCAGGAACATGGCATCACCATAACTGAAAAAGCGGTAGCGCTGCGCAATCGCATGCTGATAAGCCTCCCGAATGGTATCCATACCGGCAAAGGCGCTGACCAACATGAGTAAAGTGGACTTGGGCAGGTGGAAGTTAGTTACCAGTGCATCAACGATCTTGAATTCAAAACCAGGGGTAATAAATAAATTGGTGTCACCGGTGAGTTCTTGGTTCAGGGCATAGCTCTCGAGCGTGCGCAAGCTAGTAGTACCAACGGCAATCACGCGCCCACCCCTTTGCTTAGTCTGCGCAATCGCCTCAATGGTTTTTTCAGGGATGCTGTACCACTCATGATGCATTTGGTGCTGACTTAAATCTTCTGAGTGAACGGGCGTAAAGGTGCCAGCACCAACGTGCAAGGTGATGGTCGCTCGTTCCACCCCATTGTTGGCCAGCCGCCCTAAAACCAAATCATCAAAGTGCAGGCCTGCCGTTGGCGCTGCCACTGCTCCCGGATTACTTGCCAAAACAGTTTGGTAGCGCTCGGCATCGTCGCGATCGGCTTGGTGCAAAATGTAGTGCGGGAGGGGCAGTTCGCCAAAGCGATCGAGTAATTCCAATACGTTCTGCCCGAAGGCAATTTGATAAAAGCGATCCTTGCGCTCCAGGATCCGGACATCCATTTGTTCGCCAAGCGTATTCTGAATATGGATTCGACTGCCGACTTTGGGGGTCTTCGATGCTCGAATTTGAACCCAAGCACGGTCTTCGCCGGTGATGCGCTCAATTAAAAGCTCAACTTGCCCCCCGGTTTCTTTTTGACCATATAGCCTTGCAGGGATTACCTTCGTATCATTGAAGATAAATAAATCGCCAGGCTTGGCAATTTGGCTGATATCGATAAACGCACGGTCATGTAAGCCATCCGTAGCCACCTCCAACAAGCGGCTGTCGGAGCGATTGGCGAGGGGGTGCTGAGCAATTAGCTCGGGCGGAAGGTCGTAATTGAAGTCGGAGAGTTGCATAGCGTTACCATCGAAGTTGGAATTCTAACCATGACGAAACCCCGACCACCAAATGCACTCGAAAAAATGGGCTTAAACAGCCCAATTGCGCTGGCATTGCATCTTCCAAGCCGCTACGAGGATGAGACCGCACTCTACAGCATCGAAGACGCATTAATCAAAGGGTCATTTAGTGCAGTACAGACCCAAGGAAAGGTGATACGCAATCAGGTGCTGTTTCGGCCGCGGCGCCAGTTGGTGGTAACCATTGAAGACGAGACGAATGTGTTGCAGTTGCGGCTTCTCAATTTTTACCCAAGTCAGCAAAAGCAAATGGCCGTAGGCGCGCACCTTCGGGTACGTGGTGAGGTGCGCGATGGGTATGCAGGACCTGAGATGGTTCATCCCACCGTCAAAGCAGTGCCGCCTGATGCGCCGCTACCAGCTAGCTTGACTCCGGTCTATCCTGCCAGTGAGGGCGTCACTCAAACGGTGATTCGCAAGGCAGTGCAGCAGGCATTGCGATCGAGTGACATTAGGCAATTTCTAGTTGAGTTGATTCCCGCAGCCGTGACTACTGATCTTTTGCCGCGGGGCGAGTGGATGCCTTTGCACGACGCCATTCACTACCTGCACAACCCACCGGCAGATGCCGATACTGCCGCCTTAATGGAGCGAACCCACCCGGCATGGCGACGCGTGCAGTTTGAAGAATTATTGGCGCAGCAACTCTCGCTAAAGCAGGCTCATGCATTGCGCCGTCAGCGCAATGCACCTCGTCTGCATGGAAGCCCATCGACTGGGGGGCGGCAATCGATTGAGCAAGGGCTGTTGGCAGCCCTGCCATTCGAATTAACAGGCGCGCAAAAGCGGGTGTGGGCGCAAATTGAGTCGGACCTCAGCCGAGCGTTTCCAATGAACCGCTTATTGCAGGGCGATGTGGGCAGTGGCAAGACCGTGGTTGCGGCACTCGCCGCAGCTAGGGCAATCGATCATGGCTATCAGGCTGCGGTCATGGCTCCCACTGAAATCCTGGCGGAACAACACCACATCAAAATGCAGGAATGGTTTGGGCCGCTTGGGGTGGAGATCGTCTGGCTATCGGGCAGTTTAAAAGCCAAAGAAAAAAAAGCCGCACATGCAGCGATTGAGAGTGGCGCTGCCCAACTGATTATTGGTACCCACGCCTTGATTCAGGAAAGCGTCTCCTTCGCGAAGTTGGGCTTAGCGGTGATTGATGAGCAGCACCGCTTTGGGGTCCGCCAACGCCTAGAGATATCGCAGCGCATCGGCTCTGAATTGTTCTACTGCCATCAACTGATGATGTCCGCAACCCCAATCCCCCGCACATTAGCAATGACCTACTATGCCGACCTGGATGTGGCTGTAGTGGATGAGCTGCCGCCGGGTCGTAGGCCCATTACGACCAAGGTGGTGAAGCACAGCCGGCGGGATGAAGTCATCGATGGACTGCAGGACTGGCTGAGTAAGGGCTTACAAGCCTACTGGGTTTGCCCTTTAATTGAAGAATCGGATGCCTTACAACTGCAAACCGCAGTGGAGAGTTATGCACAATTAGAGCAGCACCTACCCCAATTCAAAATAGGCCTAGTGCATGGGCGATTAAAAGCAGAGGAGAAAGCTGCCGTTATGGCGGCATTTAAGGCCAATCAAATTCAACTGCTAGTAGCGACCACGGTGATTGAGGTTGGGGTTGATGTACCCAATGCGGCCCTCATGGTGATTGAACATGCAGAGCGATTTGGTTATGCCCAAATTCATCAATTGCGGGGCCGAGTAGGGCGCGGCACAGCGGACTCAGTCTGTATTTTGATGTACGCAGAACCCCTTTCGGCGGCTGCGAAGGAGCGCTTACAAACCCTGCGTGAGGTATCCGATGGCTTTGTTATTGCCGAGCGGGATTTATCACTACGAGGTCCGGGTGAGCTTTTGGGCGCAAAACAATCGGGCGATACTATGCTCCGTTTTGTAGACCTACAACGCGATGCCTGGCTGATTGATTTAGCCCAGCAGGCAGCAGAGCGCCTTTTGGCAAATCACCCTAGGGTGGTAGAGCAGCAACTGGAACGGTGGCTCGGATCGCGCGCCGATTTTCTAAAAGCCTGATAATTG
>CAWUTW010000105.1:0-3892 GCA_963925585.1 uncultured Polynucleobacter sp.
CAAGGTTTGCGTATGGCTAAACCATTCTTCCCACGCCAGGCCATGGGCCAAGCGATACAAATCCTCCTCCTGCCGGTAAGTCGATTCCGCCATTTGCAAGAGCACGCGGCTGGCAATCCGCGAATGTAGATTGAGCGCCATAGCCGCCGATAAAGGCCCAGCCAAACCAATCCCACCCGTTGGGCTAGTTGGCGTTGAATCAATCACCCAAGTACCTTGGGCCTTTACTTCAGGACGCTCGGCAATCTGCCGCAGCTCAGTAGCTAAGACTGTTTCCAATCCGCCGGGACACACCACAAAAAATCGCATGAAGAAAGCCTAGAAAATAAAAAGGGTAAATGCCGATTGGCTTAAGGCTTGATCACGACAATGGCGGTAATGATGATAAATAAGGCTACGGGCACTTCATTAAACCAACGAAACCAAACGTGGCTACGCTTATTAATGCCTTTACGGAACTTCTTCAGTAAGGTGTAGCAGGAATGGTGGTATCCCAAAATGATCAGTACAAAAAGCAATTTGGGGTGCATCCAGCCCGCACCACGGCCAATGCCAAAGTGAAGCCAAAGTACCACGCCCAGCACCACCGCAGGCACCATTAGAATGGTCATAAACCGAAAGAGGCGGTCGGCCATACCCAAGAGGCGGGCATTAACTTCAGGGTTGGTCTCCTGAGCCATGTTGACAAAAATGCGTGGCAAATAAAAGAGTCCGGCAAACCATGAAGCCACTAAAACAATATGAAATGTTTTCGTCCAAAGATATGCGTCACCCATTTTCATCCCCTTTGTTGGTTTACTAAAGCAGCATTGCCTTAGTTCAATACGAACTACTATACCGATTTAATTAAGTTCTAATTTCCCCATGGCCCATCACAATGTACTTCAGCGATGTCAAGCCATCTAGACCAACGGGACCACGCGCATGGAGCTTGTCATTGGAGATGCCAATCTCTGCGCCAAGGCCGTACTCAAAACCATCGGCAAAGCGGGTGCTGGTATTAACCATCACGCTGGCACTATCCACCTCCCGCAAGAAGCGGTCTGCTGTCATTGTATTAGTCGTGATGATGGCATCGGTATGTTTACTGCCATAGCGTTCAATGTGATCCATTGCCTCGTCCAGCGAGCCCACCGTCTTAATCGATAAAATCGGTGCAAGGTATTCGGTTGTCCAGTCTTCGTCTGTTGCATCCACCAAGCCTGTAAAGCGAGCTGACTCAAGCGTGGTCCGGGTTTTTTTATCCACCCGCAGCTCAACGCCCTTGTCTTGGTAGATTTTGCATAAGCGCGGTAATACTGCAGTAGCAACGGCTTCATGCACCAGCAAAGTCTCCATCGCATTGCACGGCGCATAACGCTGCGTTTTGGCGTTGTCGCAAACGGTAATCGCTAAATCGAGATCGGCATCGCGGTCGATAAACGTATGGCAAATGCCATCGAGGTGTTTAATCATTGGCACCCGAGCATCGGCCATCAAGCGTGCAATTAAACTTTTACCACCTCGGGGTACGATCACGTCGATGTACTCGGTCATGGTGATCATGGCACCAACGGCAGCGCGATCCGTAGTCGTCACCACTTGTACTGCATTAGCCGGCAAATTAGATGCTGCTAAACCCTCCTGAATTAAACCCGCCAAGAGGGTATTCGAATCAATCGCTTCCGAGCCGCCGCGCAAAATGACTGCATTGCCGGACTTAAGGCACAAGGCTGCTGCATCAATCGTGACATTCGGGCGGGATTCGTAAATGATGCCAATCACACCCAGCGGTACACGCATTTGAGCGAGCTCAATACCGGAAGCTTGGCGCTTCAGTGGTCCGATTTTTCCAATTGGATCTTCTAAAGTAACGATTTGTTCTAAACCCAAAGCCATCGACTCAACCGTCTTGGCTGTCATAGTCAGGCGATCGATAAATGCTGCATCATGCCCGCCCTTTTTAGCGCGCTCCACATCGACTGCATTGGTTTCTAAGATGCGTACCGACTGCTCACGCACTAATCGGGCGATGTGCAGTAGGGCCTGATTCTTTTGTTCAGTGCTGGCGCGCGCCATCGCCCGAGAGGCTTCTCTTGCCGCCTGACCAATCGACTGCATCATTTCCGTAATCGCTGTACTCATATTCGCTCTATCGCTCTAATTCTTTACCGCAACAAACTACCGACTAAACGCAATCCATCCCATGGATCTGCTGGTAACTCGGCTGCCGATAAACCTTTGGCCTGCCGATCTAAACCGGCCGCCACCTGCATTGCACGGCGTAGTTTAAGGGGGTTTACGCGGCGCAGGGCTCCGGGATACAACTTTTCCTTGTTTCCCCAAATACGGTTTGCGCGCATCAACTGCTGCACCGATTCACCACGCTGACTTGCAGCTTGTAGCTTTGATAGTATCCGAAGCTCCTCGGTTACGCTCCACAAAATCAATGGCAAAGGCTCACCCTCGCCCTTGAGGCCATCGAGCATCCGGTTTAAGCGGGCTAAATCGCCTGCCAGAATCGATTCAGTTAACTGAAATACATCATAACGCGCTACCTTGAGGATGGATTCACGGATTTGGGCTTCCGTCAAAGCGCCCTGGGGATAGAGCAAACCCAATTTCTGGATTTCTTGGTGGGCAGCAATCAGATTCCCTTCCACTTGGTTGGCAATAAATTCCAGCGCTTCTTGACCGACTGAACCAGACTCGACAGACTGGCCTTGCTTTTTCAGACGCTGCGCTATCCACATCGGCAAATGAGTGCGATCAATTGAGTCAATTTGCACGGCGATCGACACATCCTCTAGCGCACTAAACCAGGCCGACGTTTTGGTTTTGCTGTCTAACCTTGGTAACACAATGCAGACGATGGTATCCGGACCATCATGACCGGGCGACTGAGACTCCATTTGTGCAGCGAATTGCTTGAGCGCCTCTGCGCCATCGCGGCCTGGCTTACCCGACGGAATGCGTAATTCCAGCCAGCGCTTATCGCCAAACAAAGACATGGTTTGCCCAGCAGAGAGTAATGAGGACCAATCAAAGTAGCGCTCGTGCATCAATACTTCGCGCTCGGTGTAGCCGAGCTGTCTAGCGACGGAACGCAATTGATCCATGGCCTCCATCATCAGTAAGGGCTCATCTCCACTAAAGGCATACACTGGTGAGAGCGCTAGGCTGGACTTGAGCCCACTGATGTGCGCTCGCAGCGCATCGCTCGTGATCATTGAAAAACTGTCCCCATTCTCACGGTTTGCCCATTACCGGTTTAGCACCGCTGGATGCAGGCGCCCTGGGTTTAGCAGTTGCAGAAACGCGGCGCAGGATTTGCAACGCAAGATTGGTTCGCATTTCATTCGTAAACTGCACCATCTGTACGTCTGTAGCAAGCACCGTCGAAACAGAAAAATCCATATCGCGAGTAACGTAAATTTCTGACTCAGGAACCACATCAACGCCATTTTGATCGATGGCCTGAAACGCCACACGCGAGTTCAAGCGGTATGCTGAAATCTGACCTGCTGCGTTGTAGGCCAAAATCTCACGGCTATTGACTTCGCTAATAATTTCTAGAATGAGATCGGCATCTTTAGCATTGTTAGCAACCTTAGCGTCACTGCCGGTCAAAATAATCATCTCTAAATCGGCTCGCAGTGGTGGCGATGGGTTACCTGTAATCGCAATCACCTTATACGGAATTGATACCGAGCCACGCAACTTAAATCCGCAGGCCGAGGTAAACAAAGTTGGCAAGGCAATCAATACCCCGAGCCACGTTCTGCGACCCAAACTCGGCATTTGGCTTTTGCTCTTTGCGCTGGGGTGCATTGCAGGATCGTTTATCTTAGAGTTGATGATGGCGCCTTTATTTCCTTAAACCACAATATTAACTAAGCGGCCCGGAACCACA
>CAWUTW010000106.1:0-6892 GCA_963925585.1 uncultured Polynucleobacter sp.
ACGACGAGGCCGGTAAGGTACAAATTACTGGAGAGTGCCAATACGATAATCCCAAAGCCAGTCCATGCGCCACCTTGCCATGGTTTGTCGAGCCCGCGTACCGTGCCATACAGTACAAAACTGATGCCCATCAATTGGGCCATCATGGGGGTGGTTTCATGAGCGCGCTGCGCCAAGCCAACGCATGCTAAGAAAATCAGCAGAGCGCCATCGGCCAAGGTCATGCCATATGCCTTGGATTGCGGTTGACCGCCTAGGGCAAGCGCCATGGGTTGTACTTCACGCCGCCGCCCTAATAAATAGGTCGCATACCAAATGGCAATGGCTGCTGCAAAAAAACAAATTGCGGAATACAGTCGGCTGGCATTGGCTAAGCCAATGAGCGGTCCAAACCATTCCATGAGGAATCCGCCCAGCCAGTATGGCAGTGGCGCGCCTAGGGCAGCTTCACGCCCAGCTAAGTGGGGGACGAGCCAATCCTGAAAAGTACCTTGGTATAACGTGAACATGCCGCCAAAGCCAATGGCATCCTCAGTCTTCCAAGGATCGCGCTGAAATAAACCGGCCAAGCCATAAATTATGGTGAGCGCAAAAATGACAGTACGCGGAATCGATGCAGTAGCGGCGGCGGTGAGTTTAACCATGCGAATGGTGCAAAGAGTGTGAGTAAGATTGCATTCGGGCGATAAAAATTTCAGCTAAAAAAAAGGCAGCGCAGGCTGCCTTTTTTGGGATTGCGGGAGATGTGCAACTTACTCCCACAAAATCATTACGCCTTCTTGGCAGCTGCTTTTTTAGCTGCTGGTTTTTCAGCGGCTTTGGTTTCAGCAGCAGCTGCTTTTTTCTCAGCCGTTTTAGCAACGCCATCGCCAGTTGCTTTAGCAACGGCTTTGCTGCCGAACTTCTGACGGAATTTCTCAACCCGGCCAGCGGTATCCATAATCTTCTGGGTACCAGTATAGAAAGGATGGGACTCGGAAGAGGTCTCAATTTTAGAAAGGGGATACTCTTTGCCATCTTCCCATTTCACGGTTTCTTTGGTGTTGATGGTCGAGCGGGTCTTAAAGCTGAAGTTGTTGGAAACATCGACAAAAACAACTTCGCGGTAATCAGGGTGAATGCCAGGTTTCATAAGTGTCCTTATTGCAGGTAGCCGTTTCAGTTCCAGTAAGAGAAGTGAAATACTTGCCCAGGTAAAAGTAAAAGCAACGGTAAATCAAAAAAAGAGCCACACCAAGGTGTCGCAAGAAAGAAATTATGCCATGAAATCAATAAGAAAGGCTAGATTTGTCATCAATCTAGCCTAGGCTTATTAGCTTCCGCGGCGCATCAGATCAAAGAATTCCCCATTATTTTTGGTTGATTTGAGCTTATCCACAATAAAGTTCATCGCCTCAATGTCGTCCATATCGGCCAATAACTTACGTAAAACCCAGATTTTTTGGAGATTTTCTGGCTTGACGAGCAATTCTTCACGGCGGGTGCCGGATTTATTGAGGTTGATCGCTGGGTAGACCCGGCGTTCGGCTAAGCGGCGCTCGAGGTGCACTTCCATATTGCCGGTGCCCTTGAATTCTTCATAAATCAGGTCATCCATACGGCTGCCGGTTTCAATCAAGGCAGTAGCCAAAATCGTTAAGGAGCCGCCTTCTTCAATATTACGTGCGGCACCGAAGAAGCGCTTCGGGCGTTGCAAGGCATTCGCATCAACACCGCCCGACAATACTTTGCCAGACGAGGGCACGACGGTGTTGTAAGCGCGCGCAAGACGGGTAATGGAGTCAAGCAAAATGATGACGTCTTTTTTCATCTCCACCAAGCGTTTGGCTTTTTCAATCACCATCTCGGCTACCTGAACGTGACGAACTGCTGGCTCATCAAAGGTAGAGGCAACGACTTCACCGCGAACGGAGCGCTGCATTTCAGTGACCTCTTCAGGGCGCTCATCTACTAACAAAACAATCAGAATGGCATCGGGGAAATTACTTGAGATCGCGTGGGCAATGTGCTGCATCATCACCGTCTTGCCTGACTTTGGTGAGGACACGATTAAGCCGCGCTGACCAAAGCCAATTGGCGAGATCATATCGATGATGCGACCCGTTAAATTCTCTTCGGCTTTAATGTCACGCTCTAAATGAATCGTGCGGTTAGGGTGAAGGGGCGTCAAGTTCTCGAACATGATGCGGTTCTTCAGAGCCTCTGGCGCTAAGCCATTAATCTTATCGACCTTGACCAGCGCAAAGTAACGCTCGCCGTCCTTTGGTGTGCGAACTTCGCCCTCAACGCTATCGCCCGTGTGCAGATTAAAGCGACGTATTTGAGCTGGCGAGATATAAATGTCATCGGGCGAGGCCATGTAGGAAGCTTCGGGGGAACGTAAAAAGCCAAAACCGTCGGGCAATACTTCCAGTACACCGTCGCCGAATACGGGTTCACCGGACTTAGCCCGCTTTTTCAAAATCGCAAACATCAATTCTTGTTTGCGCATCCGCTGGGTATTTTCAATTTCGAGGCTGGCAGCCATCTCGAGTAGGGCGGAAACGTGGAGTACTTTTAATTCAGTTAATTGCATTGTGTTTAGTGATCTAAGTGGGTAAGTGGGGAGGCGTTACTGCTACAAAGGCAGTGGCCGAAAGGAAAGGGGAAATATTGCGTTTAGTGGAGATCTAAATGAAATGGGCGCACCAAAAAATAAGCTTGGAATCAATCAAGGTAATAAATCAGAAAGCAAAGAAGGGGGAATGTAGAACCAGAAATGGGGAAGCACTGAACAGCGCGTTTAATAGATATTACACTAAAAACGGCATTTGGCAAGGTTGGGGGTCAAAAAAGGGGTTTACCCGAAACAAGCCAAAGTAAAGACAGGCTCGAGTGGTGAGCCTGTCTTACGGGATACTTTAAATGTTGCCGTCTATGAAGGCGGCTAATTGGGACTTGGAGAGCGCGCCTACTTTTTGAGCTGCTACTGCGCCCCCTTTAAAGAGGATTAGCGTCGGGATACCGCGAATATTAAACTGGGCTGGAACCCCTTGGTTCTCATCCACATTCATTTTGGCGATTTGGATTTTGTCGCCGTACTCTGTCGACAACTCCTCCAAAATAGGACCAATCATTTTGCAAGGACCGCACCACTCCGCCCAAAAATCAAGCAAAACAGGCTTATCGGATTTCAGAACATCTTGCTCGAATGAAGCGTCACTGACGTATTTAATGCCGGCACCCATGAAAAATTCCTTATTTATTAGTATGTCGAAGCTTATATTAGCAATAAGCCAGCTTTCCTGCCTAAAACAACAGATTACCGCATAAATCCGATTGCCCATGAAAACCCCCGCTGCCTTTCCGAGCATCCCTTTGCGTGATACGCCAGGGTATGGGCAGCCGCTTGCATGGTCTGTTCGTCCTGATCGAAATGCGTTAGAGACCCTCTCTGGCGGTATATGGAATCTCGCCATGCAAACGGGTCAGCGGCCACTGGTTGTCTTGAGTACGGCCGGGCCATTAATGGCCTTGCGCAGCAGTTTGGAGCGCCATCGCCCACCAAAAATCACCCCCCAGATTGCCTTTTTGCCTGAGGTAATGAGTCTCCAGGATTGGCTGGGATCTGCCCCGCAAAGCTGGGCATTTCCAAAAGCCCAAACACCCCTAGAGCGTTGGTTAGCAGTGTATGCCGCACTTCAAGCGCACCCTAAACTGCGTGCCTGGTTTAAGGCGGAGAGTGAGTCGGGTGCGTGGGGTTTGGCGCAAGCCATTATTGCCGCCTGCGACACATTATCGAGTGCTGTGTTATCCCAGTTATCCCAGTCGCCACTTGAGCTCGATCTACAGCAGGGCACGTCATCGGGTGATGCATGGCTGTCCTCTTTAGAGCAATTGCTTGAAACCGCCATTGAAAAGGCTTATCCAGCACTCGCCCGTAAAGTGGTCGACCGAGAGGCAGAGGTACTACTGCTCTTTTGGCGTTACCTCAGTGATGCGGGTAACCCGGTTGTTCGTAAGCACCTTGCACTTGCAGCGCACTTGCGGGCTGCAAAAGAGGCGCAGCATGCAAGGCCGTTTGTGTGGGTGCAAACGGCGGATGGATTGGCGAGTGAGCGCATGGTGATGCAGCACTTTATGGATGCGTACGCAGCCCATGCGCCAGTAATCGATATCAGTCTGAACTGGAGTGATGTGGGTTTGTGGCCCGAAACATTACTGGCAGGAGAGGCTGAAGCAAGCCAAGCAATCAAAGCAAAACAAGGTGCAATCCACAATGCCGAGGCCGCGTATCGGAACCAGTGGCGCCTCCTTTCTGCCAATCGATTTGAGGAGTTGGCATGGATAGCTGCCAAAAGCGTTGAGGAGCACATCATCGCCGGCAAAAAAAATATCGCACTCGTTGCTCAAGACCGTTTAGCGGCCCGCCGGACGCGCGCACTCTTGGCACGCTTTGGTCCGGCACTCGCGATTCGGGATGAGACGGGTTGGAAGTTATCGACGACGCGCGCTGCAGCAGCGCTGCACAGTTGGCTCTCCCTCATTCGTGCGCCCAAAGAGGGCCCCAGCGCCGCTGATCTCTTGGAATTTTTGCAAAACCCGTTTGTTGATATCCCTGCCATCTTAGGAAAAGAACCTCAGGTCTGCAACGGTTTGATCGCTGAACTGGGAGATCGCCTGATTGCCAGTCAAGCCCATTCGGGATGGGAATCGTTTTACATTGCAATGGAAGGGGTGCGCTACGGCAATGTATTTCGTCAAGCGCCCGCCAATCGATTGCTATTGGAGCTACTTCAGATCGTACGTGGCCGCGCCGTTCAGTGGCGCAGTAAAAACATGGATATAAGTCAGGCATACCAGCAGTTACAAGGTGACATCACAGCGTTCGGTATGGCAAGGACCTTGGCTGCAGACTCTGCTGGCAAGCAATTGCAGGATGTACTCCTGACCTTAGAGATGCCATTGCAAGAAAGCAGGACTAAGCCAATCCAACTGCGACTCAGCGAATGGATCAGCCTTTTAAGCTCGGCAATTGAGGAAGCTTCGTATCAAGAGGGCAGTAAGCAAGCGCAGGCCAATCTCAGTATCTTGCCCTTAAGTTCAACTCGCTTGCGGGAATTTGATGCGGTGATTGTGGTTGGCTGCGATGAAAATCAGTTACCAGCATTTTCGGAGCCACCTTTGTTTTTCTCAGAAGCACTTAATCGATTGCTGCACGGATCGACGATTGAAAATGAATTCAAACAACAAGCACGCGATCTATCGCAGCTTTTAGTGAGTTGCCCTGCAGTGGATTTGCTCTGGCAAAGTAAAAGCAGTAATGGTGAGCCCATTCGTGCTGCAGCATGGATTCAGCGTTTGCAAATGGCCTTGCCAGATTGGAAGCTAGAGGGCCAGGATACCTCCCCCGGAAGCGTAAAGCGCATAGGCTATAGCGAGCGAATGGACGGCGCTAACGCCACGCCCAATGCGGCATTGCCATTGCCTTTATCGATGAGCCCAAGTGCGTATCGCACCTTGCGTGATTGCCCCTATCGTTACTATGTCCGTAGCTTGCTTGGTTTGCATAAGCAGCATGGCTTTGATGAGGGCATCGACGCATCCTTGGCTGGGCAAACCATTCATACGGTATTGCATCAATTTTTCCGGGCACTCAAAACCCAAGAAGAAACCAATTTGGCGACGATTGCCTACGGTAGTCCTGCACGAGCTGCATGGATGTTGCAGCACTTAAATCAGACATCCGAACGAATTTTTGCTAGGCTCATTACGGGTGATGAACGCGTGCTTGGGGTGCTGCGTGATTGGCAGAAACAAATTCCGAGCTTTATTGAGTGGCAACTGCAGCGCGAGGCTGAAGGCTGGCATTACTTCGATGGTGAAATCCAGGTCGGCTTTGATCTACCCTTCACAACGGAGGATGGGGAATTGCGCATGATGCGCATCGAGGGGTATGTTGACCGCATCGATACGAACACGCATTCAGCAAGCGCAGCAGTGCTGGACTATAAGCACCAGACCCTTAAAAAAGTGCGCGACCGTGCTATAAGTGTTTTGGATGATCCGCAGTTATTAATCTACGCCCGCGCAGTGACGGATGCCGACTCTAATGTGCCAATGCAAGGGCGATCGGTTACGCAAGCAGAGTGGGTAGCGCTAAAAACCGAATTAAAAAATGGCCATGGCAGCGCAGAGCGTTCGGTTGCCGTTACCGATTTAGCCGATACGGCCAAGCAATCCATGGCGCAAATGACAGAGGATGTGGAGCTATTGTGGGCGCGCAACACCCTCAATGCATTTGCACCCGATAGCGTGTGTCGCTATTGTGAGTCGCGCGGGATTTGCAGAAAGGGGATGTGGTGAGCCCAGCGCAATCCAATCAGCAACGCGCCTGCGATCCAGCGCGCTCCGTGATGGTGTCTGCCTGCGCCGGCAGTGGTAAGACGTGGTTGCTGGTGGCACGTCTGGTGCGCATCTTATTGGCCGGGGCTAAGCCTAATCAAATCCTGGCACTGACCTTTACGCGTAAGGCCGCGCAAGAGATGCGCGAGCGCTTGTATGGCCTCTTAGAGCAATTTGCCCAATGCGATGAAGCGACATTACTTGCTGCTCTGCGTGAACGTGGTCTGAATGATGCAGAGGCGCGAGCTGCCGTACCGCAAGCCCGTGCTTTATATGAAAACGTACTAGCCAGCCCGCAAGCCATTGTGATTGACACCTTCCATGGCTGGTTTGGCAAGCTCTTGGGCGCTGCCCCGGTATCGATTGGCATTCAGCCGGGCTTTAGTTTGCGCGAAGATAGTAAGCGCCTCCAAGAAGAATGTTTAGCCGATTGGTGGAGTCAAGTGCCCGAGGAGCTAAAGCCCCATTACGAAGCCCTCTTGCAACAACTCGGCGCCCATGAAACCCT
>CAWUTW010000107.1:0-4715 GCA_963925585.1 uncultured Polynucleobacter sp.
AGGTGACATTAAGTATTTGGTCAATCCAACCGGTCGCTTTGTGATTGGTGGACCGCAGGGCGATTGTGGATTAACCGGACGCAAAATTATTGTGGATACCTACGGCGGCGCAGCGCCCCACGGCGGTGGCGCATTCTCGGGCAAAGATCCATCGAAAGTAGATCGCTCTGCTGCCTATGCCGGTCGTTACGTAGCGAAAAACGTCGTGGCTGCTGGTTTGGCAACGCGCTGCTTGATTCAGATCTCCTACGCGATTGGTGTCGCCAAGCCAACATCCGTGATGGTCAGCACCTTTGGTACCGGGAAGATTTCCGATGAAAAGATTGCTGCCTTAATTGCAGAACACTTTGATCTGCGTCCAAAAGGCATTGTCAAAATGCTGGATTTATTGCGTCCGATTTATCGTAAAACCGCAGCTTATGGCCACTTTGGACGAGAGGAGCCAGAATTTACCTGGGAGCAGTGCGATAAGGCGCCAGCTTTACGTGCAGCAGCAGGCCTATAAAGGCTTTTTGCCCCTAGTGGGCAGTTGTTAAGCTGTATCTGGCGAAATTGATTACAATTTCGCCATACTCTCAAGGAGCGTTGCAAGGAACATTGCGAACCAATGATTCCCCAGGCTTGAGGGGGCAAGATCCGAACAGGAATTTGCTTATTGCAACTGCGCTCGCTAACCCATGGCTCAATGGTTGGCGAGTTTTCTTGCCCCAGCATTGATCCGTCCTTAGCTGGAGCATGAATGAATACCGCATCTGATTTCAATCTAAATGATTTTGTAGCAAAACACTGCGCAATCGCCGACATCACCTTGGCTGATTTTGGCCGTAAAGAAATTGCTATTGCCGAAACCGAAATGCCAGGACTGGTTGCGATTCGCGATGAATTCGCCGCAACGCAGCCACTGCGCGGAGCCCGCATTACAGGCTCACTGCACATGACGATTCAAACGGCAGTACTGATTGAGACGCTTGAAGCATTGGGTGCCAAAGTACAGTGGGCGTCATGCAATATTTTTTCAACGCAAGATCATGCAGCTGCAGCGATTGCCGCCAATGGAACTCCAGTATTCGCAATTAAGGGCGAGACACTAGAGCAGTACTGGGATTACACGCACCGCATTTTTGAGTGGGCAGATGGCGGCTTCACCAACATGATTTTGGATGACGGCGGCGATGCAACATTGCTATTGCATTTGGGCGCCAAGGCAGAAAAAGACCAAGCAGTCTTGAGCAATCCCAGCAGCGAAGAAGAAACCATTTTATTTTCAACCATCAAAAGCAAGTTAGCAATTGATCCAACTTGGTATTCCACACGCCTCGTCAAGGTTGAGGGCGTTACTGAAGAGACAACAACTGGCGTGCATCGCCTGTACCAAATGTTTGCAAAGGGTGAATTGTCTTTCCCTGCAATTAACGTGAACGATTCGGTTACCAAGAGCAAGTTTGATAACTTGTATGGCTGCCGCGAGTCATTGGTTGACGCGATTAAGCGCGCTACCGATGTCATGATCGCTGGAAAAGTCGCCGTGGTTGCTGGTTATGGTGACGTCGGCAAGGGTTCAGCACAAGCCTTGCGCGCTCTCTCTGCTCAGGTTTGGGTAACGGAAGTCGATCCGATCTGCGCATTGCAGGCAGCAATGGAAGGCTACCGCGTTGTCACGATGGACTATGCGGCAGAGAAAGCCGATATTTTTGTGTCGGCAACAGGCAATTACCACGTGATTACGCATGACCACATGGCACGCATGAAAGACCAAGCCATTGTTTGTAACATCGGTCACTTTGATAATGAAATTGATATTGCGGGTATTGAAAAGTATCGCTGGGAAGAAATTAAGCCCCAAGTAGATCACGTCATTTTCCCTGCCATGAACGGCTTGCCTGAAAAGCGCATCATCATTTTGGCTAAAGGCCGGTTGGTTAATTTGGGTTGCGGTACGGGTCACCCATCTATGTGATGAGCTCCTCGTTTGCGAACCAAGTGATTGCGCAAATTGAGTTGTGGGGCGCAGTAGGTACGAAGAAATACCCAGTAGGTGTCTATACCTTGCCGAAGCACTTAGATGAAAAAGTAGCGCGTTTGCAGCTGAAGAAATTGAATGCGCAACTAACTGAGCTGAGCGATCAACAGGCCAGCTATATTGGAGTGACAAAGCAGGGCCCGTATAAGCCAGAGCACTACCGTTATTAATCGCAGTTGTACTAGATAGGTCAAATGCAATGGAATTGAGCGTCGAATTTTTTCCGCCTAAAACACCTGAGGGAGAAAATAAACTCCGTTTGGTGAGAGAGCGCTTTAGTGAATCACTGAAGCCGGCGTTCTATTCCGTTACATTTGGCGCCGGTGGCTCAACCCAGTCTGGTACTTTGAAGGTGGTCAGCGAGATTCATGCGGCAGGGGAGTCTGTGGCGCCCCATTTATCCTGCGTTGGCAGTTCGCGCGACAGTGTGCGCGTGATGCTGCATCAGTATCGTGATTTAGGGATTCGCCGCATCGTTGCATTGCGTGGCGATTTACCATCAGGCATGGGTCAATATGGTGAGTTCTCGCATGCCAATCAATTGGTCGAGTTCATTCGAGCAGATACGGGTGATTGGTTTCATATTGATGTAGCGGCTTACCCAGAGACTCATCCTCAGGCAAAGTCGCCTGCGTCGGACCTGCAGTTTTTTGTAGAAAAAATGAAGGCGGGCGCCAATTCAGCCGTAACGCAATACTTCTTTAATTCGGATGCGTACTTTCGCTTTGTGGAAGATGCCTATGACTTAGGCGTTACCCAGCCAATCATCGCCGGGATTATGCCGATTACCAATTGCAGTCAGTTATTGCGCTTTTCAGATGCATGCGGCGCCGAAGTGCCGCGGTGGATTCGCTTACGCTTGCAGTCCTTTGGTGACGATACGGCATCCATCAAATCGTTTGGCGAGGACGTCGTAACCGACTTGTGTGACCAGCTGCTGGTTACGGGCGCGCCCGGTTTGCATTTTTACTCGCTGAACCAAGCCGACGCGGTATTGGCGATTGCCGAGAACCTAAACCTAGGCTCAAATTAAGCGCCCTTAAAGCGCAATCCAGATTCAGTCAGCATGGCATCGAGTGTCTCGTCATGGGCCTCTGGCTGCCACTGATTTGGATTTAATTGCTGCCAGTCATACCCAACCCCAATACAGACGATGTTTGGCTTTGTAGTTCGTAAGCGGGCCAGTGTTCGGTCAAAATAGCCACCACCATAGCCAAGTCGCCAATAGTGCATTTGTAGGGAGTCTCTCTGGGTATTGCCAGCCCAAGACCAGCCCACGCATGGAATCAAAATACAGTCCGGCTCAATTGACTGAATGTTGGGGTCCTTTGGATTGGGTTCTGAAATCCCATGTTGCTGGCTTACCAATGCATCTCCATCTTGCCAGGCATAAAAATCAAGCTGCTTGTCTGCGCGCATGACGGGTAAGGCCAATTGCCTGCCGTGCTTTGCTTTGGCCCAGTCAATTAAGCTTTGGCGTAAATCAATTTCCTGCTGAATGGGCCAATAAAGTGCAATGGAGCCCAGTGATTGCAGCTCTGCTGTGAGCGCGCGGCTTAGCGCTGCTACCACTGCTTGGCTTGCAGAAGCGGCGCTAGGGTCTTGCGCGTACGCAGTGCGTTCACGTAGCAGTCGATTTCGAAGGGTTTTTAAATCAGCGATCGGCATACGAAATAGTATCAAGCAAGAGTGCTGTGAATGAAAAGATAAATAAAAGTTAGACTATAGGGATGACGCCATTTATTCGTACAGATCGACTTTTTACAGCGCCGCCCCTCATGCGCCCCCTTAGGTGGATGCTAACAGCCATTCTGATCTGTTGTGGGCTATTCATTGCTCAGGAGAGTGTGCAGGCAAAAAAATCTGCGAAACCGGCCAATACCCCACTCGAATTGACCGAGGCAGACAGAACATTTATTGATCTGCGTGAGGCTGCCCGCAAAAATGATGCTACGCGTGCCCAACAGCTTGCTGCCAGTTTGCCCAACTACGTCATGGGTGATTACGTCGAGTATTTCAAGATCAAGCCTCAGCTGTTTGATGCGGGCGGTATGGCACGTACCGAGACAACGGCAGATAGCCAGGTGTTGGGGTTTTTAAGTAAGTATGAGGGTACTGCCTTGGCAGACCGCATGCGCAATGATTGGTTGTTAGTACTAGGTAAGCGCAAAGACTGGCGTTCATTCGACGAGGAATACCCCAAATTTGCATTGGACGATGACACCTCAGTGAAATGCTATGCCTTGCAATCGCGGTTGGCTCAAGGCGAAATAGCAGCAAAGACGGCGCACGATGCACGACTCGTCATGCTAGATCCCAAGTTTTATGGTCAGGGGTGTCAGGAATTGGTTCCGTTCTTGCTCAATGCCGGAGCCATTACTCCAGCCGAAGCAAAAGCCTATGGGCGCAGCGCTGCCGAAATGGGACTCGAGACCGTGGGTCGCAAAATGGCAGGAGAGGACCCCATTGGCGAGATTGTGAAGGCAGCTAGGGCCGACCCAGTAAAAGCCTATCGGGATTTTTTGCAAAGCGCTGCACGTTATAGCAAAGAAAACCAAGCAGCAGGGTGGGGCGTAATCGGCCAGTTTTTAGCTAAGCGCCAAGACCTCAGGGCAGATGACGTCTATCGAATGCAGCACGACTTGGGCTTTAGTGAATTGCTGTCGACGGAGAGTCAGGAATGGAAAGTGCGAGC
>CAWUTW010000108.1:0-4049 GCA_963925585.1 uncultured Polynucleobacter sp.
ATCCAAGCGTGGATTAAAGAACTCACCGGCGAAGAGTTCCATGATTTTGCGGGCTCCATCGTGGTTCATGCCATGGGCGGTTGGATTGCCCTGCCAGCCATTCTGCTCCTTGGCGCGCGCCGTGGTCGCTACACCAAAGACGGCAACGTCTCGGCGCACCCGCCTTCGAATATTCCATTTTTAGCGCTGGGTGCTTGGATTTTAGCAGTGGGTTGGTTTGGCTTTAATGTGATGAGCGCGCAAACCATTGATAAGATCAGCGGCCTCGTTGCCCTCAATTCCTTGATGGCCATGGTTGGCGGCACTTTGTCTGCGTGGCTGATTGGCAAAAACGATCCGGGCTTTTCGTACAACGGCCCCTTAGCGGGCTTGGTTGCGGTCTGCGCTGGCTCAGACCTGATGCACCCCTTGGGCTCCTTAATTGTTGGCCTAGTTGCAGGCGCTTTATTCGTATACACCTTCACGCTCGCGCAAAACCGCTGGAAGATCGACGATGTACTGGGGGTCTGGCCATTGCATGGCTTATGCGGTCTTTGGGGCGGCATCGCTGCCGGTATCTTCGGCACAACCGCACTTGGAGGACTGGGTGGTATTTCCCTTACAGGGCAGTTGATTGGAAGCTTCCTTGGGGTCAGCGTTGCGCTGGTCGGCGGCTTTGTGGTGTATGGTCTACTCAAATTAGTGATGGGCTTACGCCTATCCCAAGAAGAAGAGTTCGATGGGGCTGATTTAAGCATCCACCGGATCTCCTCCACCCCCGATCGCGAATCCAGTTGGTAAAACGCATCGCAGTCCTGTCCAAATAGCCTCTCTATAATGGGGTATGGCTATTTATGAACTCGATGGTATTGCGCCCCAATTAGAAGAAGGCGCTTTCGTAGCGGACAGTGCTGAAGTGATTGGGCATGTCCGCCTAGGCAAAAACGCCAGCGTCTGGTCAAAGACCGTCGTGCGCGGTGACAATGATCAAGTCACCATTGGCGACGAGAGCAATGTGCAAGATGCATCCGTACTCCATTCCGATCCTGGATTTCCGCTCATCATTGGTAAGCGGGTTTCGATTGGCCACAAAGTCATGCTGCATGGCTGCACGATTGGTGATGGCACTTTAATTGGTATTGGAGCGATCGTGCTGAACGGCGCCAAGATTGGCAAGCACTGTTTGGTTGGTGCTGGCGCCCTGGTCACCGAAGGCAAAGAATTTCCCGATGGCTCGATGATTTTGGGTTCGCCTGCAAAAGCAGTCAAAACACTCAGCCCAGAACACATCCAGAACATCGAACGCATTGCCGATCACTATGTTGAAAACGCCGCGCGCTTTCGGGCTGGTTTAAAAAAGATCGGTTAAATTATTTTGCTACCGGTACTGAGTGTTGTTGTTCCTGTTTTTGCGCTGATTCTGGCTGGCTTTGTTGCGGGTAAAACCGGTAAGCTCGGTCCTAACGCCTCTACCGAAATCAACCGCTTTGTCGTCTGGTTAGCGCTGCCTGCACAACTCTTTAATTTCACCGCCAATAGCGATTGGCAAACCCTGTGGCAACCCGGCTTCATCATTGCGTTTAGTGCAGGGTGCTTTGCAGTCTTCATCGCGCTGCTTCTATACCGCTGGTATCACACCCGCAACTGGGCAGCAGCAAGCTTCACGGGCCTTAGCGGCTCGTACTCGAATACCGGCTATATGGGGATCCCGCTCTGCCTCTTGGCCTTGGGAGACGACGGTTTAGCACCTGCTCTCATCGCCACCTTGGTCGTTGTCTGCGGGCTCTTTGCCCTCGCCATTGTCTTTATTGAATTCGGCAAACAAGCGCATAAGCCCTGGTACGCCATCATTGGCATTGTTCTGGGCTCATTAGTAAAAAATCCCTTATTGGTTTCGCCAGTTGCGGGCGTAGTATGGTCTGCTAGTGGTCTGCAGATGCTCGAACCCATTCAGCAGTTTTTATCCTTATTGGCGGCGGCGGCCAGTCCCTGCGCCCTGGTTTCGATTGGTCTCTTTCTGATGCAAAAGACCGATGGCAAAGCAAGTGGGGTCTGGAGCCTGACGTTTATCAAGTTAATCGTTCAACCCGGCGTAGCGTGGCTAGTTGCGGGCCCCATTTTAGGCTTGCCCCTGTTTTGGGTTCAAGCAGCGGTACTGATGAGCGCCCTACCGACTGGCACAGGGCCATTTATGTTGGCGCAGTATTACCAAGCAAATGGCTCGACGATATCGCGCGTGGTTTTACAAACGACCGTGGGCTCACTGCTTACGCTCTCGCTGATTATTTGGTGGATTAACCAGACAAGCTAAACAGCAGGATTAAAAAGAGGGGTTTGGTCCTTCTGCATCGATTTGCTTTTCCCACGACGCATTGATAAATGCCGGCAGTTTCATGCACTCCCGAAAAATCGCCATCAAGCACGGATAGAGTGCGACATCCATCTTGGCATCCAGTGCATTAAAGAGCTGCGGCACCAAGCAGATATCTGCCAGCGTGACTTGATCACCATAACAGTAACGCCCTGATCGCCCATCCCTGCTGATCTGCGCCTCAAGACCGGCCAGGCCGGTAGCAACCCAGTGCCGATACCAGGTACTGCGCGCCTCTTCACTGACTTCCAATTGACGAACGAGGTAGCGTGATACCCGTAAATTATTAATCGGGTGAATGTCCGCAGCAATATCGAGCGCTAAGGCGCGTACCCAGGCACGATCAACTGCAGTGCTTGGCAACAAGGGCGGCTTGGGGTAGACCTCATCCAAGTACTCGACAATGGAAAGTGATTGATGGATGCGCACATCACCGTCTTCATACAGCGGAATTAAGCGATTGGGATTTTTCTCACCGTACTCGGGCTGCAACTGATCGCCGCCCTTTTTGGTCAGGTGCGTTGCGACGGTTTCGTAATCGACGCCCTTCAGGTTGAGTGCAATACGCACCCGAAAGGCTGCCGAGCTACGCCAAAAACTATAGAGACGGGGTTTCATTTGAGTAGCTTAATAATAATAGGAGATAGAGAGATAACTACTTAGCGTGATCGTGTAATAAAGCGCTTGGGTACGCGTAAGTTCCAATAAATGGCGGCGGCTCTAAAGCCAAAGATGAGCAGCATGCAGGCAATTGCACCTTGCGTTGTATAGGCAGGGGCGTATTCCAAAATCAAGACATACACAATGCAACCCAAGGAAACTGGGATGGCATAGAGCTCGTGCGACATCAAGAGGTTTTTTCTACCCGCCACCATATCGCGAATCAGACCGCCGCCAATCGCGGTAATCACACCTAAAATGACTGGGGCGAGCGGTAAACCAAAATCCATATTCCAGGCCTTATCGGCTCCCTGAATGCCAAATAAAGCGGCGCCAAATCCATCCAAATACAGCATCCAGCGGTAAATCTGCGGCTGGGTAAAAAAGGCTTCTAAGTAAAAAGCGATTGCGCTAGCGGCCAATGCAACCCACAAATAAATGGGTAGGCTCGCCCAAAAAACCGGGGTTTCTAAAATCAAGTCGCGCAGCGTACCGCCGCCAATCGCGGTGATTAGTCCCAATACCATCACCCCAAACAAATCCACGCCCCGATCGGCAATGGCCAATACGCCAGTCACTGCAAATGCAATCGTTGCAATGATGCCAATCCAAAAACTGAGGTTTTCCATAGGGAGCAGTCTAAAGCACTTCGCTTACGCTGCCGTTTTTTAGGCAATAAAAAACCCGCTCCGAAGAGCGGGTTAGTTAAAGCCCAAGATTTCGCTTGGGGATCAAACGAGCAACTTAGGTTGCATTCGTATTGAGTGTATCGCCTCGTAAGGTTGGATAACGTACGTGATCGATCAGCTCTTGAATATCTTTACGTGGGGCTGGGGTTACCAAGCTCACCAAGATAATCGCGGCAAAACCGAGGGGCACGCCAAAGATACCAGCTGAAATTGGCTGAATTCCGTACCAAAGTTCAACCGGTGAGGTTACGCCGAATACACCGCGCAACCATGGCTGTGTTGTGACCATGTAATAGAAGGTCACGCCCAAACCAAGCACCATACCAACGCAAGCACCCGCTTTGTTAGCG
>CAWUTW010000109.1:0-6718 GCA_963925585.1 uncultured Polynucleobacter sp.
CTTTTGCAAAACAGGGGGCGGGATCGTCATCCAAAACAACGCCATTCAGTAAATGATCCATTTGCTTTGGTGTAATCGGCTCGGCTACAGTGATCTCATAGACCTTACCAATGTTTTTCTTGGGCGTTGTCATGCGGTGAATAAATTGCCCATCATCTGAGAGCAGCAATAAACCGGTGGTGTCTTGATCAAGACGCCCTACGCACTGCACTGCTCGCTCAATCAGAGGTCTTGGCAAGAGGCTATAGATGCTCGGGTGATGCTTGGTCTTATGGGAGCATTCATAATTGGCGGGCTTATTAAATGCGATATAGGCTTTTTCGTGATAAACCCAATCGATGCCTTCAACCCGGAACACCGCGCCTGCTGGGTCCATTTTGATTTCAGGATCATCGGCAAGGGCGCCATTGATCTCGACTAAATCGGCATAAACCAAATCGCTGCAATAACGGCGAGTACCGAAGCCTTGGCTAAAGAGTATTTTTTCGAGCGTCAGGGGCTTGGCCATTCGGTTGGGATGTATTCAGAGCTATTTGCATAGCAGAATACACCGATCAACCGATGAGCGGCACAGCGCGCCTCTACTTTTTATGCTGCTCGACGTGAAAGGTCGCTTTTTCTAAGGCATCTACCGCATCAATGCCGACCATATCAGCACCCAAATCGTCAATCAGCTCGGGGTTTTGATTAAAAACGGGGCTACCAATCATGATGCCAACGTAGGGGTTCAAGGATACCGCTCTAACTTCGCTAATCATGCGCTTAAGATCCGGAAATTGCTCGTGCAAGCTGGCGGCTAAACCGACAACATCAAACCATTGCGTTTTGGCCATGCGTAAAATGTCCGCCTCGGTTGCGGCAAGCTCGCCCCACACGCGCCAACCGGCACGGGCAAAGAACTCCGACACCATAAATAGGCCCAAGGTATGTTGCGAACCAGGCAAGGGAACCAGCATGACGCTTTTGCCTTGCTGCTTGTACTCGGCATATTCTTGGAACATGGGGCTTAAGTCATACATCAACTGTTTGATGCGCCACAGAGCTACGGTAACTTGCGTAAAGTCTGCATCGTCGTTATCCCACATTTCTCCAAGATTGCGAGCCACGGGGGTAAGTAGATTGAGGTAAAGCTCTTCCAGCTCAACACCTTGAGCAAACAATTCTTTCACGTAGTTTGCCGATGGACCGGCATCGTGCTGCAAAAGCAAAATCATGAGCGAATCAATATGGGCTTCACTTACGCTTGGATGTGCTGGAACATTCAGTTGGCCATTTGCCAATCGATCGCTCTGCAAATGGTGCTCGACGATGTGCGGCAAAATACTGCCTTCTATCGTCTTAACCAAGGAACTTAAATACTCTTCTGGTGTGCAGGCCTTGGATAAGGGATGAGTTTCAATTGGGCTATTTGCGCCCACATCGATCGGCGCATCATTCGTTAAGCAATCGGCCCAGGCATTGCGCTGCGCATTATTGATTGGGTCAGGCGCGCCAGGGATAGGCTTGGTACTTGCAGCCAGTTTATCGAGCGCTAAGTCAACTAAGCTAGAAAGCTTCATGGTATTCGGTTAAATGGCCCCACCAGATCATTTGTACGAGGGAATCTTAAATATCAGTAAATGAAATCGAAGGCAAATAAGAGGTCCAAGTGAGTGAAAGAACTTACGTTATAAATGGTTTTTTTCATTCTGGCATGGTCTCCAATACCACTAAGGGATTACCTTGAGGCCTGCTTTCACATTACAAAAAAATACCACTCACAATCCAAGCTGCTTTGCCCCTACTTATCTGCAATGCATTACTTTATTTTTTCATTCGATTCAGGGCTTAACCCATACTTATCTGTAATTGTCCAAACATGTTTGGGTACCATGTTCTTGATTTTGTGGGGGGCCATTTGCCGCAAGTGCAAAATCGACTCTATACCCTTCATCTCAACACGGGCTTTAGCAAATTCCAAGCCGCGCGGCCCAAATCGGGGCATTACCCAGGCCATGATGGGGCGCAAGAAACGGGGCATGCGATTCACAGGTAATCCCCCCGCGGCTAATTTGACGTTTTTCATGAATCCCTGCACAGCGGAGATCCGATTGCCCGCACTCGTTACTGGCTCCATTGTGAGTTCGGGTGCAATTAAATCCAAGATCGCTTGTCCACGTGAATTCCGCACGATAACCCACTGTGCGCCCGTACCAGCCATATAGCCCACCGTGATATCCGCCAAGGCATTGACGTAATCGACGCAGGTTTTGCAGGTCAAAGGAAAAAAATCATTTGGTAAATCGGACAGGGGTAAATTGAGAAACGGAATTTCTTGTTTGGAGCCATTCTTAAATCGCAATTCAACTTTGTAATCCGCCCGAAACTCCAAGTAGGTAATGCTGTCCGGATCCTTACTCAACAAACTCAGAAAATGATGAAAATGTTCAGTGGTCGTATTGTCTGAACAAGGCGAACCCACAATCAGGAGTTGTTCAAAACCCAGTTCCCGCTCCAACGCACGCGCCGCATATACCTGGCATGGAATGCCAATCATCGCTACTTTTTTATGGCCAGCTTGTTTGGCTTTTTCTAAATACTGCACTACTGGCGCGTAACCCATTCGCATGCCACGGCACTGGGCCATATCGGCTGCCTTAGTCACAATAATCGGCACTGGTTTCCAGCGATCGTCTGGATCACCCGTCACCGTCACCACCGCATCGACAATGCCTTTTTCCAAAAGCAATTCACCAATGCGCGTCATGATGCCGGTCCACTGAGCCCCTGCTAGAGGCTCCTTCATCTGCGCCCGTGCCATGCTGAGGTAAGGCCCAAAAAATACCTCGTCGGATTCAATTAGATTACGCGGTCGGCCGTGTACTGCGGTTTCAAAGCCGGGGTAGTCGGGCTGAATAAATTGGCATGCGGTCCCGCAACGCTTGGGATCACTGCTGCGCGATACCCCGCAGTCAGTGCATAAATCCCGATAGGGTGCAGCGACTTGATTTACGGCGCTGTCGTGCATGCCTCAATCGCGAAACGGGTGCGTACCCGTACTTCAATCTGCTTGGCTGAGATGCCATACAACTCCATCAGCGAAGAAATATCACCGTGCTCGGTAAATTGATCGGGCAAACCAATCTGCAAGGCTGATACCGGAATATCCTGATCTGCTAAAAACTCCAAACAGGCACTACCAGCACCACCCATTACACAGCTGTCTTCGACGAGCACGATGCCATCATGACTGGAGGCAATTGTTTTCAGTAAGGCTTCATCCAGCGGCTTGACAAAGCGCATATTGACCACCGTCGCATCGATTGCCTCGGCAACCTCCATGGCGTTATAGAGCATGGGCCCAAAGCAAATAAAGGCAATGCGTTTAGCGGGATTACTTTGAATGCTGCGCTCCACCTGACCCTTGCCAATCGCCATCGCCTCTAATGTTGTGCTTGCATCTGGACCCTGACCACTACCACGGGGATAACGAATCGCCGATGGCCCATCGAAGGCAAAGCCAGTTGTCAACATATCCCGGCACTCACGCGCATTAGCCGGCGTCATCACCAGCATATTGGGCAAACAGCGTAAGTAGGCAATATCAAATGCACCCGCATGCGTGGCGCCATCGGCACCTACCATACCAGCCCGATCAATTGCGAAGACCACTGATAAATTTTGCAACGCCACATCGTGTACCAATTGATCGTAACCGCGCTGCAAGAACGTGGAATAAATAGCGACGACTGGCTTTAAGCCCTCACAGGCAATACCAGCAGCGAATGTCACTGCGTGTTGTTCTGCGATACCGACATCGTGGTAGCGCGCAGGAAAGCGGCGCTCAAATTCCACCAGACCGGAGCCTTCGCGCATCGCGGGTGTAATGCCAATCAAGCGCTCATCGGCTGCTGCCATATCGCATAACCAATGCCCGAATACCTGAGTAAAGGTTTGCTTAGCAGGTTTGCTTGGCTGGATTCCAGCTTCAATACCAAATGGGCTTGGGCCATGGTAGGCAATCGGATCCGCCTCAGCACGATCGTATCCTTTGCCCTTTTTGGTCACAATGTGTAAGAACTGGGGGCCTTCGGTTTTAGCCAGCTTATTAATATTTTCCAGCGTAGCAACGAGGGCATCAATATCATGCCCATCAATCGGACCGTAATAGTCAAAACCGAATTCTTCAAATATCGTAGCTGGACCAACCATACCTTTAGCATGGCCTTCGAGTCGCTTAGCAAACTCCCGCAGCGGCGGCGCATACGACAGGACTCGATCCAGGCCGCGCTTGGTGACCGCATACGCTGAACTACTAATGAGTTTTGCAAAGTAACGGTTGAGTGCGCCCACCGCAGGTGAAATCGACATCTCGTTGTCATTCAAAATCACGATCAACGGCACATCTTTACGAACGCCAGCGTTATTCATTGCCTCAAAGGCCATGCCTGCACTCATCGAGCCATCGCCAATCACAGCTACGACGGTACGGTCTTCCCCTTTCGTCTTCGCCGCAACTGCCATTCCCAATGCTGCTGAAATACTAGTCGATGAATGCGCTGTGCCAAAAGCATCGTATTCACTCTCTGAACGCCGTGGAAATCCAGATATGCCATTGAATTGGCGCAAACCGGCCATGCCTTCGCGGCGACCCGTCAAAATCTTGTGTGCATAACTCTGGTGACCCACATCCCAAATAATCCGATCTTCTGGCGTATTGAGAACATAGTGAAGTGCAAGGCTTAACTCGACTGTACCTAAGTTAGACGAAAGGTGTCCACCCGTTTTGGCGACCGACTTTAGGATATATTCGCGAAGATCATGGGCGAGTTGCGGTAATTGCCCGGGATCGCAATCCCGCAGATCCTGGGGTGACCCAATAGTTTCTAAGAGATTGGTTACTTTCAGCATAGCAAGCTCACTGTCTTATTTGTGTCCGTACATACTAGAAATCATTTTCTTGTAATCATCTAACTCATGGGCAGGAGTTGTTTTTAAGGCATGAATCGGTGCGTGCATTAACTTATTTGCCAAGGCTTGGGCCATGGTAGCCATGACTTCCATCGGATCATCGCCCTTTGCCAAACGCCGGCGCGCTTTTTCCAACTCAATTTGCTTAAACTGCTCGGTTGATTCTTGTAGCGACTGAATAATCGGTACGACAGTCCGGCGCTCAAGCGACTCGTAAAACTCACTCACTCCCTGATCGATGATCGATTCTGCTTCCGTTACCGCCTGCAAACGGCTTTCTTGGCCAGCCTGTACCACCTCACCCAAATCATCGACGGAGTACAAATAGACATCCCGAATTGATTTGATCTCCGGCTCGACATCGCGTGGTACGGCCAAATCGATCAACACCATGGGCCGGCGATTGCGCGCTTTTAATGCCGTTTTAATCATGCCCATACCAATAATGGGTAAAGAGCTCGCAGTACATGAGACCACAATATCAAATTGATGTAATTGGCTTGGCAGGTCCTGCAAGGCAAATACGTCGGTAGCAATGCCTTGCTGTGAAAAAACTGCTGCTAATTCATGGCCCTTATCGAGGGTGCGATTGGAGATCGTAATTTGCTTGGGCTTGCGGCTTGCAAAATGATTGGCACACAGCTGAATCATTTCGCCGGCACCAATAAAGAGTACTTTGCTGTTGCCGATGTCGCCAAAAATACGCTCACTAAGCCTTACAGCGGCACTCGCCATGGAGACCGACTGGCTACCAATTTTTGTGTTACCCCGAACCGCTTTCGCAATCGAGAAGGTCTTATTAAAGAGCGGCTTTAAGTAAGAGCCTAATGTGCCAACCTCATCGGCATGCTGCACTGCTTGTTTCATTTGCCCCAGAATTTGGGTTTCACCCAGCACCATTGAATCGAGGCCACAACCGACCCGAAAGGCATGCTTTACCGCCATATTCTCTTTGGCAGAATAAATGTAGGGCTTCAGTTCATGGCGGTGCATGTTTTTTTGTGCCAAGAGCCAATCAATCGCCTTTGCTTCCAAGTGATTATCGGTGTAGTCCAAATCATTGGCCGCACAGTAGATTTCCATCCGATTGCAGGTTGACAAAATAGCAACCTCTGGAGAGCTCGAGGCATTGGTGCCCTTTAAGTACGCACGTAAATCAAGTAATGCATCGCGCAATACTTCTGGGGCAACGGCCACACTCTCCCGAATATCAATCGGTGCAGTGTGGTGGTTAACGCCTAGGTTGAGTAGTTTCATGTCGGTCTATTTAGCTTGGGCAAAAGGCCCATTAAGGCGAATCGTTTCCCAATTCAGGGCCATTGCAATCGAGACCCAGACTAAGTAGGGAGCCATCAACCACGCTGCTAGGGTCGATACCGGAATCAGCGCCACAATAATGGCAGCAACCGATGCCCATAAAAAGACCGCTTCGATCATCGACCAATCAGGACGGTGCATCTTGAAATACAAGACGCTCCACAAAATATTGAAGGCGCCATTCAAGATGAATAAAAAGATCACTTTGTATTTTTGCTCTGCGCTGGGGCTTCGGCTCCAAAACTCGAGCCAAGCAAATGCCGACGCAATAAAAATGCAAGTCCACACCACCCCAAAAGCCCAATCGGGCGGCTTCCATGGCGGCTGCAGTAAGGATTTATACCAAGCACCAACTTCCGTCGCAAGACCGCCTGCAATGGCCACAATCAAAAACCAGGCCGCAGCAGCCAGCACATGTTTTTGAAGAAGGAAGTCCGTTGTGCTCATGCTT
>CAWUTW010000110.1:0-9819 GCA_963925585.1 uncultured Polynucleobacter sp.
GCCCAGGTATTGATTTCGCTCAATGCATCGCCGTACCATTTGCACAAAGAAGATTTACGACTAGAGGTACTGCGTAATGTCATCGGCGCAACTGGCTTGCCTTTTATTTATGTGAATGCCGTTGGTGGTCAAGATGAACTGGTTTTTGATGGTGGCTCCTTTGCGCTCGATGCCAATGGCTTAGTCGCCAGTGCAATGCCCCAATTTGAAAGTGGCGTTGGTCTAGTGACCATAGACCAAGATGGCCAGCCTGAGCTCGGGGCGATTGCACCCTCGGCCAACATGGAATCTCAAGCGTATGCCGCTCTGGTACTGGGCGTGCGTGACTATGTGCACAAGAACGGATTTCCGGGCGTCATTATTGGTTTATCTGGCGGGGTCGATTCCGCTTTGGTGCTTGCCATCGCAGTTGACGCCCTAGGCGCCGAGCAGGTGCGCGCAGTGATGATGCAGTCGCCCTACACCGCCGAGATATCGTGGCTTGATGCCCAAGCCTTAGCAAACAATTTGGGCGTGCAATATGATGAAATTCCGATTGGTGGCGCGGTAGAGGCTCTTGAGGGTGCGCTTGCAAATCAGTTTGCTGGCCTTGCGCTAGACACCACCGAAGAGAACATTCAGGCCCGCGTGCGTGGCACCTTACTCATGGCACTATCAAATAAAACCGGTCGCCTGGTTTTAACTACGGGTAATAAAAGCGAAATGGCCGTCGGTTATTGCACCCTCTATGGTGATATGGCCGGTGGCTTTGCGGTGATTAAAGACATCCCCAAAACGCTGGTCTACAAACTCTGCACTTATCGCAATAGCTTGTCGCCGGTCATTCCTGAACGGATCTTAACCCGCCCCCCTTCAGCTGAATTACGCCCCGACCAAACCGATCAAGATAGCCTTCCTGCCTATGAACTCTTAGACGCCATCGTCGAGGGCTATATGGAGCAGAATCAGTCGATTGCATCCTTAATTGAGCGCGGTTTTGATGAGGCTAGCGTACGCAAGATAACCCGCCTGATTAAACTCAATGAATACAAGCGACGTCAGGCTCCACCGGGCGTACGCGTTACCACCCGGGCGTTTGGCCGAGATTGGCGCCATCCCATTACCTCTCGGTTTTTGGCTTAGCGCCACGAAACGAAGGTGTTTTTGATTTGCTGAGACTGCTCTGTGGGTTTTGGGTATGATTACTGCAACAGGGGAAACTTATGAAATTAATAACATCCATCATTAAGCCGTTCAAACTCGATGAAGTACGGGAAGCGCTTGCTGAGGTCGGCGTTACCGGACTCACGGTTACTGAAGTTAAAGGCTTTGGTCGTCAAAAGGGCCACACCGAACTCTATCGCGGCGCTGAATACGTTGTCGATTTTTTACCCAAGGTTAAAGTAGAGGTTGTGGTAGCGAGTGATCGCGTTGAAAGCGTGATCGAGGTCATTACTAAAGCTGCGCATACTGGCAAGATTGGCGATGGCAAGATTTTTGTTAGCCCGATCGAGCAAGCCATTCGCATCCGAACCGGTGAATCTAACGAGGATGCGGTTTAATCTAGTGCGCTTGCACTGACCCAACTATTGCTAGTCAACCTGAACTAGCAGTATGATTTTTGAATCGGCATTACTTGGTCGCACTCTAAAGCCTTGAAAGAATACCTCGGCAGACGACAGTCCGGAAGTCAGTAGCTTAAATGGCGGCTTGCCGTAAAAAGAATGCCCAAGGCCGGGTTCCAATGCTTTACTTTGTACTTTTCCATCCCCATCTTCTACACAGACGATTTGTGCTGTCAGCGTTTTGACGTAAACCATATTGCCGGGTTTAGTCGGACTGGGTGATTTGTAATTTTCAATGGATGCATCTGGCAATGGGCAAGCTGGGTTGGCAGCTACCGCTACCGCGGGGTTTGGAGTAATTACAGGGGCCGCCTGCGGTGTCGCTGCCGCAGTAGCACTGGCTGGCGGCTCAGCAGGAGTGGCGCCAGCTGGCGACTCTGCCGGAGGGTTAGCGGGCGTAGCATCCGCCGGTACTGCAGTGAGTGCAACTACCTCTACTGGCTTTGCTTTACCCATTATGGCATCCAGTTGGTCTTCCAATAGGGGCCGAAACTGTAGCAGCGCCAATACAAGTGCACCTACCGGCAGTAACCACAGCCATTTTTTTCCAGCCGGCTTTTGTTCAAGCGTACCAGAATGCATCCGCATACTGGGCTTGACTTCCATCTGACTGACTGCTTTCTTATTTGCTTCTTTTGGCTCACCTTCGTTAGCCTGAGATGCTTCTTGTTTGAGCACTTCCTTTTTTAAATCCAGTGACGACTCCTGCTCGGCGTTTGTTAATTCACTCTGGATTGCATCGCTTGCTTGAGTAAAGGGGAGCTCTGCTTGCGGCCCAAAATCAAATGCGTCTCTTTCGTCGAGCTGGATTAACTTGGCTACTTTCCTGGCAGCAACTAATTTAATTGTGGGCGAGTAAAAACTATTGCCCTGCCCGTTCTCAATCTGCTGAATTTGCTTCTTTGAGAGGCAAGCTAGATGCGCCAACTCCTCAATCGAAATGGCGCACTTCTCCCGTGCCGCGCTAAATGCTGCGCCGCGTATTTCAGGGGAGGATTGCTTGCTGGACATGTTATTTAAATTTATCTACTGCATTTAAAATTAATCTAGATGATTGGGATGACAATTTGAAGTCACCACAAGGTCAATACACTTATTGGGTTGATAATAATGGCTCAAGGGATGCCTCCAAATAGGATTTCACTAAACCTTGCAATGAGTCTGCGCGCATTTTTTCCATTACCCGCGCCTTATGGACCTTAATCGTGGCATCGGTGGTACCGAGCTGCACGGCGATGTCTTTGTTCAGTAGGCCCTGAACCAGCAGGTGGCAAACCTCTTTTTCACGAGGAGTGAGGCTACTGAAATAGCGCTTGACCTCTACGTCCTTGGAAACGCGTTTGAGCTGACGACTGTCAAACGCGATTGCGTCAGCGACGGAATGCAGTAAGTCCTCTAAATTAAACGGCTTAAATAAAAAATCCAGGGCTCCTTTTTTCAGGCCTTTGACGATCTGCTGGGGGTGGCTTTGACCACTCACAAAAATAATAGGCGTCTTGCGACCCATTCGAACTAATTCTTCTTGTAGATCAAGCCCAGTCATATCGGGCATTTGCATGTCCAGTAAAATCACCGCTGGCGCAATCGGCACCGAGTGCTCGATAAAGGCTTTCGCACTAGCGAAATCATGAACGTTGTAACCCAACTCGCGCAGCATTCTGCTCAAGGAGGTCCGCATTGACTCGTCATCGTCAACCAGATAGACGTGCCCCGATGTATTCATGTCTTTACCTAAATTTGTAACTATTACAAATAATATAGAAGTGCCGCAAGTATGATATTAGCTTAAGAGCTAACTTTTAAAGCCTAAGTTACTGGTTTTATTGTGCTTTTATATTATTGCAGTGCAGCAATTAATTTACCCAGAATGGCAGTACTTCAGAATAGCTCCGCTCATTGCACAATAGAGGTTTTTCCGCAATTACAGATGGAGTCAGCCGCATGAAACGCCTCAACGAACGCTCAAGAATGGTCACCGAAGGGGTTGCACGCGCACCTAACCGTTCCATGTATTACGCCATGGGGTACAAAGAAGGGGATTTCACAAAACCGATGGTCGGCGTCGCCAACGGGCACTCGACCGTAACCCCTTGCAATAGCGGTTTGCAAAAGCTAGCTGATGCCGCCATTGAAGCACTGGAAGAGGCTGGCGCTAAAGCCCAAGTGTTTGGCACCCCCACCATTTCAGATGGTATTGGTATGGGCACCGAAGGCATGAAGTACTCCCTAGTATCGCGTGAAGTGATTGCAGACAGCATTGAATGTTGCGTGAACGGCTTATGGCAAGACGGCGTAGTGGTGATTGGTGGCTGCGACAAAAATATGCCTGGTGGCATGATGGCCATGGTTCGCACGAATGTGCCTAGCATCTATGTGTATGGCGGCACGATTCAGCCAGGCCACTATAAGGGCAAAGAGCTCAATATTGTGTCTGCTTTTGAAGCAGTGGGCGAATTTACGTCCGGTCGTTTAAGTGAAGAAGACTTTAAGGGAATCGAACAGAACTCCTGCCCAAGCAGTGGTTCGTGCGGCGGCATGTATACCGCTAACACCATGAGCTCGTCATTCGAGGCCCTGGGCATGAGCCTGCCCTACTCATCAACCATGTCCAACATCGATGCTGAGAAAGTTGCCAGCGCCGCGGATTCAGCGCGGGCAGTAGTTGAGGCAGTGAAAAATAATTTGCGCCCCCGCGACATTGTTACCAAGAAATCGATTGAGAACGCAGTAAGCGTCATCATGGCGGTTGGCGGCTCAACCAATGCGGTATTGCATTTCTTGGCCATCACGAGCGCTGCTGAGATTGACTGGACGATTGATGACTTTGAACGGATTCGCAAACGCGTTCCCGTGATTGCCGACATGAAACCATCGGGCACCTACTTGGCAACCGATTTACACCAAGCTGGCGGCATTCCACAGATCATGAAAATCTTGCTTGATGGCGGTTTGCTGCACGGCGACTGTATAACCATTACGGGCAAGACCATTGCAGAGGTTCTCAAAGACGTTCCCTCTGTGCCTCGCGCAGACCAAAAAGTCATTCGTACTTTAGATAACCCCATGTATGCCCAAGGGCATTTGGCCATCCTGAAGGGCAACATCTCCCCCGAAGGTTGCGTTGCCAAAATCACCGGCCTCAAGAACCCATCCATTACCGGTCCAGCACGTGTCTTTGATTCGGAAGATCTGGCAATGGAAGCCATCATGGCCAGCAAAATCAAGGCGGGCGACATTGTCGTGATTCGCTATGAAGGCCCCAAAGGGGGGCCCGGAATGCGCGAGATGTTAGCGCCTACTTCAGCTCTAGTTGGACAGGGTCTTGGGGAGAGCGTGGGCCTGATTACGGACGGCCGCTTCTCCGGTGGTACATGGGGTATGGTCGTGGGTCACGTTGCGCCTGAGGCCTATGTAGGCGGCACCATTGCCCTCATTCACGAAGGCGATTCAGTCACAATTGATGCGCATAAGCTCTTGATTCAGCTCAATGTTGCAGATGACGAGATTGCCAAACGCCGCGTAGCCTGGAAGCAGCCAAAGCCTCGCTACACCCGTGGCCTACTTGCAAAGTACGCCAGCACCGCAAGCAGTGCAAGCAAGGGTGCTGTAACCGACTTGGATTTAAGGTTTTAATTTATGCAGCTCATTTGGATCTCCGGATCAACCGCTCAGGTTAAAAAGATCAACATTACTGCGCGCACGCTCATCAAAGCGGCGGCGGTAGTGTCGTTTGTTTTAATTTTGATCGGTATTGGAATTCATTCTCTGGGATTTCGGGTTGCGATCCAATATATCCCGGAACTTGCCAGAGAAATCGGCGGCGTGATTACCGTGCAAGAAAAGGATGCGATTGAAACCAGCTACCGCTCTCGATTGCATGAGTTACAAAATCAGCTGACCCAATTAACCGAGCGTATTGTGGAGATGAAAGCCCTCAAGGACCACTTTGCTGACTTGGCCACTCCGGCACCAGTAAAGCGCTTATCCCCAGAGGCCGGCAATAAGGGTGGCGCCTACCAACCGATTGCATTTAAGCTAACGCCGCAGAAAAGCCTAGCGGATGAACTGGATCATGTCTTGGGGAATACCTCATCCCTTCAGCAGGGCATTAAAAGTTTAGAGAGCAGCTGGCGAGAGCAGTATGAGTGGCTTAGCCAGTTACCAACGGGCTCGCCGATTCAAAATCAATTAGGCCTGTCAAGCAACTATGGCGCGCGTCTAGATCCATTCACCAATCTCTTGGCGCAGCATCCCGGCATTGATTTTTCAGCCCCCTCGGGAACGCCCATTATTGCCACAGGAAACGGTACCGTTACCAGCCTTGGCTACGATGCTGCCTACGGGAACTACCTCCTGATTAGCCATTCTGATGGCTTCGTTTCTAAGTACGCCCACGCCAGAAAGATCCACGTTCGGCAGGGTGAAGTGGTCAAACGCGGGCAAATCATTGCCGAAGTGGGCAGTACTGGCAGGTCGACCGGACCGCACCTCCATTATGAAATCACCCACAATGGCAAGCACGTCAACCCAATGCAGTTCTTAATCTCCAGCAACGTCCAACTGTCCAAAAAGTAAGTAGTGCTGTGCGCCTTGCTTAGCGCCCTTTGATCTTATCCCAGCTATCCTGAAATACAGCTTCTGAGTCGCCCGTTAATAAAGGGCGCTCATCTGCGCCAGCATTTGCATTCAGGGCGCCGTTCAACACCGCGCCATACTCCATGGCGAGCTGACCATAGGCAATATCGCCCCGCACCGATGATCCATTGTGAAGCTCCACCTTTTCAGAAGCGTATACGTTGCCTTCTACCGTGCCCGCAATCAAAACCCGATACGCATGAATATCGCCACGAACGGTTCCAGTCTTTCCAAGGGCTACGGTTATAGACTTGCCTTGGCGCGCTTCGATATTACCGATCACGCTGCCATCAATGCGCACGCTCTCATCAATCAGGATGCGGCCATGGACTTCGGTCGATGATCCAATGATGGTCTCAAAAGATTCGACGGTTTTCTCAAGGCCGCCAATCGCTTTTTTTTGCTTAAACATAATGTCTCCTTTACGTTGAGTGTTTGCAGCCGTTAAGTGGGCTAATTGCTCATAATTTTATTGGTCGAATTGAAATACTACAGTAAGCCCTCTACACTCTAAGGCAAATACAAAAGAGCGCCGTAGCGCCCTTTTTTACCCTAATTCAGCACGAATTTAGTGCTTGGAACCCTGCCCATGGCTTCCAGGTGCATTGACCGGCATTTTGACTTCCACCTCACCCGCCTTAGCAAACTTGAGTTTGACGGGCACAAGCTCACCTGCTTTTAGGGGTGTCTTGATATTTATAAACATCAAGTGCAAACCGCCTGGCTTCAGTTCAACAGCGCCGTTGGCAGGCACATCAATTTGCTTTACTTCACGCATGCGCATCACATTGCCATCCATAGTCATGGTGTGTAACTGCACATCGTCCGAGACGGTGGAACTCGCCGAGATCAATTGATCAGCAGTGCCATTGCTCGTAATTTTCATAAAGCCGCCTGCTGCTGCCTGACCTGGGACAGTAGCACGGGCATATGCACCATTGACGGAAATGCTACCTACTTTTGCATCTTGGGCATAAGCAGCCGATGAAATCGCACATAGCAATACAGTGCTAACAATAAATGCGGGTAATGTAAATAAGTTTTTTTTCATGATTTTCTTTGAATGAATTTAATGGAGATGCATCTTGAGTTCTCGCTCAAATTGCGGGAGATCATCTCGGTTTACAAAAATACCGATCGGCATTTCTTGATCGGCTTGCTTGAGCACTAATCGATACACATGTTTTTCGGTTCGGCTTACGCGAGCCCATACGGTATTGAGTTCTTTTTTTTCTACCTTACCGCCCCAACTTTTTTCAATCGTCATGCTTTGTCCATCGATCGTAATCTTTTCATAATCGAGGGCATGGCGACTATATACATAGAGAGCGATGGTTAAGGCAGTGATTTCAATGCAGGTAAAAATCAGAACCATCCAAACGCCCATGAGCAAAAAGGAACCTGCCACCAAGAGGGAAAAAAAGACGATGGAGGCGTAAAAATACCCCACCTGCTTCGGTGAAAAGGAACAGTTTCGTTTCATAAGCCAAACGCGCATGGCATTACTGTACTACCAGCTCGCAGTCTTTGTATTGAGGCTCAATAAAACTGGTTTTGAGTGTATCAGCATGATTTTTCCGTTCAGCATATCAAGGGGCAAGCATACTAAGCCTGATGGCTCTTATTACCGCACAAGGGATTGGGTAAGCGAACTTGCCCCGTTGCTTTAGGAAAAGAATGGGGGTGCCCGTGAGGGCAATTGCATCCAGGCAATAACGGGCAATGGAGACGCGTGCAGGGCAAAGTGAAACTTGGAAATCGTTTCTGGGACTGCAAACTGTAAACCCTTATCAATACTGGGTACGTAGCTATCCTGAACCAGGCAATATGCACAGCTAGTTTTGGTCTGCTGCACCTCAGGCAGATCGAGATCAACCACCAAATCGATCTGCTCACCACTGGGGGTACAAACCGCCATTTCGAGGCTACCAACATCAGAGGCAATGGGGCTCACATGCGCAGCCATCGGCGCAAGGGATGTCAGCATTACTGCCGCGGCAGTAAGCCAATGAATCCATGTGCGCGGAATACGTCTCATACAGTAATTTTAAGCGACAGTCTGAAATAAACCCCAACATGAATGCAAATGGGGGCTTATGCCCCCATTTGGATTATGCGCCCTGCAAAACAGGCTTATGCTGCTTTTGCCTTCTTGCCGGTTACCTTGCCAATCAATGGCCAGAACAACAGGACTAAAGCCAAGGCGGTGATGCCGCCCACCAAGTAGTTCGAGAAGAATACATCGACACTACCTTGTGAAATCAACATCGACTGGCGGAAGGAATCTTCAGCACGGTCACCAAGAACTAAAGCCAAGACCATTGGCGCCATTGGGTAATCGAGTTTCTTAAACACATACCCAACCACACCGAAGCCGAGCATCAACCAAACGTCGAAGGTGGCGTTGTGAACTGTGTAGGCGCCAACTGCGCAAATCACAATAATCACTGGTGCAATGATCGAGAACGGAATTCGCAGAATCGATGCGAACAGTGGTACGCAGGTCAAGACCACGAACAGTCCAGCAATATTGCCGAGGTACATACTGGCGATCAGACCCCAAACAAAGTCTGGCTTCTCAACGAACAGCAGTGGGCCTGGCTGCAAGCCCCAAATTAGCAAACCGCCAAGCAATACTGCCGCAGTAGGCGATCCTGGAATGCCGAGCGAGAGCATAGGCAACAGTGCTGCTGTTCCAGCAGCATGCGCTGCAGTCTCCGGAGCAACAATACCCTCCATTGCGCCCTTACCGAATTCAGCAGGGTTCTTGGAAACACGCTTGGCAACGCCGTAGGCCATAAAGGAAGCGGGAGTCGCACCACCTGGGGTAATACCCATCCAGCAACCAATTAAGCAGCTGCGTAAGGAGGTAGCCCAGTACTTAGGTAACTGCTTCCAAGTCTGCCATACGATAGTGCTCTTAATCTTGGCTGCTGCGCCAGAGAACTTCAGTCCCTCTTCCATTGAGAGCAGAATTTCGCCAATACCGAAGAGGCCGATAACCGCGATCAAGAAGTCAAAGCCGCGCATTAATTCGGTGCTGCCAAAGGTCAGGCGCAATTGGCCGGTAACGGTATCCATACCAACGCAAGCCAAGGCAAAGCCGAGCATCATCGCTGAGATGACTTTAAACGGCGAGCCCTTATTCATACCCACGAAACTACAGATGGTTAAGAGATAGACTGCAAAGAACTCAGGAGGGCCAAACTGCAAGGCAAACTTCGCTACCAATGGTGCCAGGAAAGTGATCATCACAATCGCAAAAACAGCACCAATACAGGATGATGTAAATGCGGCGGTTAGTGCCTCGCCCGCTTTACCGCTGCGCGCCATTGGATAACCATCAAAGGTGGTTGCAACCGACCAAGGCTCGCCCGGAATGTTAAACAGGATTGATGTGATCGCCCCACCAAACAAAGCGCCCCAGTAAATACAGGAAAGCATGATGATGGCAGAAGTAGGCTCCATGGTGAATGTCAATGGCAGCAAAATCGCAATGCCGTTAGCGCCGCCTAAACCAGGCAATACACCAATGATGACGCCGAGAACAACACCAACGAGCATCAACATCAAATTAAAG
>CAWUTW010000111.1:0-2817 GCA_963925585.1 uncultured Polynucleobacter sp.
GCAATTGCTGCCTTAATCGTGTGTCAACTTGTTTTGATGCGAAAGTTTTTATCTGATCCAGTGCGCTACGCTCTTTTTTATAGCGGCTTTGGTGTGCCCCTGCTGGTGAGTGGCATGATGGTCTCCGCTTTTGCAATTCAGGGATTCGGGGCACAGTAATGAGCATCGCAATTACTCCAACCTTTATTCGTACGAGCGGTTTTGGCTGGCTCGATATCGTCCGTTTGGGTTTGGTGCAAACCGCGATTGGCGGCATTGTGGTGATGACCACATCAACCCTTAATCGCATCATGGTTGTGGAGTTGGCGCTGCCAGCCATTCTGCCGGGCCTACTGGTGGCCTTTCATTATTTCATTCAAGTGATTCGCCCACGAATGGGTCACGCCTCTGATAGCGGGGCCAAGAAGACCCCTTGGATTATTGGTGGCATTTGTGTGTTGGCCTTGGGCGGATTTGGGGCGGCGCTCTCCACCGCACTGATGGCAAGCTACCTCATGTTAGGAATTCTTTGCGCAGCAGTTGCTTTTTTCCTGATTGGTATTGGCGTGAGCATTAGCGGCACTTCCTTATTGGCACTGTTAGCCAAAGGTGTAAACGATGAGCGCCGCGCAGCAGCAGCAACCATTGTTTGGCTCATGATGATTTTTGGCTTTGCCTTTACCAGCATCATGGCTGGTAAATTCTTAGACCCCTACGAGCCTTATAAAGTGGTGGTGATCTCTGGGGTGATTTCAATCATTGCCATTCTAGTAACGATGACAGCCCTCTATCGATTAGAAACCCCTGAATTGCAGAATAGCCATGCGCGCACGGAAGGTAAAACCCCATTCAGACAAGCCTTAGCCGATGTGTGGGCTGATCCTGATGCGCGTCGGTTCTCGGTCTTTATATTTCTGTCGATGTTTGCCTTTAGTTCACAAGATTTAATCCTTGAGCCATTTGCTGGCATCGTCTTTGGCTACAGCTTGGGCGAAACAACCAGCCTATCGGGTGTACAGCACTCGGGGGTGCTGATGGGCATGCTACTGGTCGCGATTTGCGGTTCGAGTCGACTGCGAGCCTATTGCGGTTCATTGCGTCTGTGGATGATTTATGGCTGCGTTGCTTCCGGCATTGCAATGCTGGGCTTAGCAATCGGCAGCATGGTTGGATCCGAGTGGCCATTGCGCTTTAATGTCTTCGCCTTAGGCCTTGCCAATGGCGCATTCTCCATTGCGGCTATTGCCTCGATGATGCGCTTGGCAGTTGCTGGCGGCCCTGGAAAAGAGGGCGTACGCATTGGGCTTTGGGGCGGGGCGCAGGCCATTGCCTTTGGCGTCGGCGGACTGCTCGGAGCGGCTGCGAGCGATGTAGCTAGGGCGCTGATGGAAAGCCAATCATTAGCTTACGCCAGCGTCTTCAGTATTGAATCCGGCTTATTTATCGCATCAGCCTATTTAGCTTCGAAAGTGGAGAAGTAATTATGCAAACAAACGAAAACTCCTTTGTCTATGACGTAGTCGTGGTGGGCGGTGGCCCAGCTGGCGCAACTGCGGCTGAAACCCTCGCTAAAAAAGGCAAGTCTGTCTTGCTGCTGGATCGACGGGGTCGCATCAAGCCCTGCGGCGGCGCTATACCACCACGCCTCATTAAAGACTTTGCTATTCCGGATGAGTTGCTGGTTGCCAGGTCAACCTCAGCACGGATGATTTCGCCAGCCGGCAAGAAAGTCGATATTCAGATTGAGAATGGTTTTGTCGGGATGGTTGACCGCTCGCAATTTGATGAGTGGTTGCGCAATCGCGCGGTTCAACATGGAGCAGAGCGGCGCGATGGCATTTTTGAAAAGCTGACGCGCGAAGGCGATTTAGCGCGTATTCACTTTAAAGTACGCGATAACAAATCCACTGCCGAAAGCGGCATGGATAGCATTTTGACTAGGGCCGTGATTGGTGCTGATGGCGCTAAATCCCAAGTGGGCCGCAGCGCCGGCGTCAAAGGGTGCGCCGAAGCCAACTACGTCTTTGCATACCATGAGATTGTGAAGACACCAGCAGTTAAGCCCGATTCGTACAACCCTGATCGCTGCGATGTGTTTTACCAAAAACCGTTATCCCCTGATTTTTATGGCTGGGTATTCCCGCACGGCGATACTTTAAGTATTGGCACAGGTAGTGCGGATAAAGGATTTTCACTGCGCCATGCGGTTGGCAAACTACGCAAAGAAATTGGCCTGGAAAATGCCGAGCTCGTTCGCCATGAAGGCGCACCTTTACCCATGAAGCCCCTTAAAAAATGGGATGACGGTAAGCAGGTGGTGCTTGCAGGTGACGCAGCCGGAGTCGTGGCTCCTGCATCGGGTGAAGGTATTTATTACGCGATGCTCGGAGGTCAGCTGGCTGGAGAAGCGGTCATGGAATTTTTGGAAAGTAAGAATCCTGCATGCTTGCAATTGGCGCGTAAGCGTTTCATGAAAGAGCACCGCTTAACCTTTATTGTACTTGGCATCATGCAGTACTTTTGGTACACCACCAATAAGCGCCGCGAGAGCTTTGTGAAGATGTGCGAAGACAAAGACGTGCAAAAGCTGACCTTCGAGTCGTATATGCATAAAAAGCTGGTGCGCAAAAAGCCGCTGGCCCACGTCAAGATTTTCTTTAAAGACATGGGGCACCTCCTGGGGATTGCAAAGGCATAAAGCATGAGCACAACGGACTTCCTTCTTCAAAAACATGTGCTGGCTGCTGCGGCCTGGTTTTTGATTGTGGCCATTGCAGGCGGTCTTGCGACGGAAGTTGGTGCTTGGTATAAATCCTTACTGCAGCCGCCATGGAAGCC
>CAWUTW010000112.1:0-4020 GCA_963925585.1 uncultured Polynucleobacter sp.
GGCACGTATGCTGACCGGGCAGCGGGGCCGAATGATGGTTGCTACGATTGACGATGGTACTGCGGCAGTGGAAGTTATGCTCTACAGTGAAGTGTATGAGCCGAATCGATCCTGGCTAAAAGAAGATGAGCTAGTTATCGCCAAAGTGAATGTCACGCCCGATAAGTTTTCAGGCGGCACACGCATCGTGGCTGAAGCAGTGATGGATATCGCGGGCGCGCGATTGCGCTTTGGTCGCAATGTGCATGTGCGGATGAATTCCGCGGTCGATCTGAAGCTCTTCCGCAGCCAAATCAATCCGTATTTGATCAGCAATCGCCAGCAAAAAGCTAAGCCTGGTATGCCGCCAAATATGGCGCCTAGCCCCTTAGATGGCATGAAGGGATTGCCGCTCACTGCGGTGGTTACTGCCAGTGGCAGTGCTTGCTTAGTGCAGTTTCCCGATGACTTGCGACTTTATCCCGATGATGCTTGTCTGCATGGCCTGCATCAATTGCTGGCGACAAGTCAAGCCGATCCAGTAGCGGTGCAGTACGCCTAGCGTTCCTTGGTTTACCGTGATGCGTTCAGCGCTGTATGCGCACGAATTTTTTGATTAAGACGCTCTCGACTATTTTTGTCATTCGATTGATCGCGTACTTTATGAAAAATATGAATCACTTCGGTCGCCCAGGCACCTGATTTACGAATAACGCCATTGGCCTGCAGCCTAAATACAAAGTCGGCATCTTCATGGCCCCAGCCGAGCAGGGTCTCATCAAACCCACCAATTGCTATCGCATCGCTGCGCCAACAGGCCATATTGCAACCCTTGATGCGCCGCCAAACAAAAGAGCTGTATAGCCTACGTGAATGATCACCAAACTTCACTAACAGGGGTAGTAATTTATTTAGACCGCCGCGTAAGCGATAGGTAAACGCATGGCGCTTGAAGCGCTCAAAACTCCAATGCGGCCATGACAGTATTTCTTGGGCAAGCGTGTTGTTTGACAAAATTCGACTACCCGTGACGAGGTGGCCGGGCTCCGCCAGCTTTCTATGCTGGGCAATAAAATCGGGCTGCACAATGCAGTCGCCGTCTATAAAAACAAGATAATTACCTTTTGATGCGGCAATTGCTAAGTTACCGACGACCGTTTTGCGGCAGCCATCGTCTTCTATCCAAATATGCTCAATCGGCACTGGAAAATCGGCTTGAATTTTCGTAATCAGTTCGCGCGTATCTGCACGTGAGCCATCGTCGGCGATGATGACTTCAAAATCACGATCGGTCTGGGTCTTTAAAGACTCCAGCGACAGTCGCAATGCTTGTGGCCAATTGTAGGTTGCAACAATCACCGAAATCATACTCATGGTTTTTGCTCTGCTCGGGATGCCTTGGCTAGTTCACAGATTTTCATATAACGGTAATACGATCCTTGGGCATTGGCTAGGGCAAGTGAAAAACCTTCTGGCCCATCCAGAAAACCCAGTCGAATAAAGTAGGTTCTAAAAAAAGACCAAGCCCCATGGCCAATCGCTGATAGGGGGCTACTTCGCTTGCCTTTGGCAAAAGCCTGCTCGGCAGAGGCACTGGAGTAGCGATCAATTTTTTGCAGTACCTGCGAGTAGTTCATGAAGCTATAGTGCAACATGTGGTTTTTCAGCTTCATAACGGCACCGCTCGGAATAAGCCGCTCATGCACTAAGTCATTGGAAAACCGAGCCGTACCACGTTGAAATAATCGATCGACGTAGTCGGGATTCCAGCCCGAATGGCGAATGAAGCGGCCACAATACCAAGACAGCCTAGGAATCGCAAAACAGGTGGTATTGCCAGGTTTTTCTAAAGCCCCTGCAATTTCCGCCTGAAGTGCTGGGGTTAGGCGCTCATCCGCGTCAAGGGAGAGCACCCAATTGCCGGTGGCAAGGTCCAGCGCCCGGTTCTTTTGGGGGCCAAAACCAGGCCAATCGGCTGGCTGAGCAATGGTGGCGCCAAATTCCTGGGCGATCGCAATTGTCCCATCGGTACTGGCCGTATCGACAATAACCACTTGCTGCGGCAGTCCGCCCAAGGAGGCAAGGCAGTCCCGAAGATTGGCCTCTTCATTGCGAGTAATGAGTATCACGGATAAGGTGGGCATAATTCATTATATGAACGCCGACGACAGAATTGCCCTAAACCGCCTAATCCAGTACCTAAAACCCCATACCAAGACGATTATTGGGTCGGTTTTGGCTATGGCGCTGGTGGCTGGCGCTGAAACGTCGATCCCTGCTTTGATGAAGCCGTTGCTGGACCGTGGCTTTACCGGTGAGCTCGATAGTAAGTTATGGCTAGTTCCGATCTTTTTAGTCGGGCTGGCGGTTATTCGGGGCGGCGCTCAATTTCTGTCAAATTATTTGTTATCCAGAGTCATTAATGCAGTACTACTGAAACTGCGTGAGCAGATGTTCCAAACCTTGCTCCACGCCAAGACCGAGTTTTATCAAAAGAGTTCTGCATCCAGTTTGATTAATGCCGTTGTATTTGAAGTCAATAATGTCCTAAGCATCATGGGTACGATGCTCATTAGTTTGGTGCGCGACTCGTTAACGGTGCTGGGTTTACTGGGCTACCTGATTTACCTCAATTGGAAATTGACTTTAGTTGTCTTGATCATTTTTCCAATCATTGCCTTCATCATGAGTCTGATCAACCGCCGCTTACGTGGCCTTAACCGGGAACAGCAAGCCATGACGAGCGAGCTTGCTTACATCGTTGAAGAGGCCGTCTCAGGACATAAAATCGTGAAGGTCCATGGCGGCGAAACCTACGAGATGGGTCGGTTTATCGACAAGGCCGATCGCTTACGGCGTTTTGCTTTAAAAACGGCAGTAGCGGGCGGTCTTAATCAGCCGATTACTCAACTCGTTGCCTCAATGGCCCTCTCCGTCGTGCTCGTGATTGCGCTCTTGCAGTCTTCAACCGAAGGGACGACCGTTGGTGGCTTTGCAGCCTTCATAACTGCCATGTTTTTAATTATTTCCCCGATTAAACATTTGGCTGACATCAATCAACCATTGCAGCGCGGCCTTACCGCGGCCGAGATGATTTTTGGTCTAATGGATCAGCCGATTGAGGAAGATGACTCACGTAAGGCTGGGGTTAAACGAATTGAAAAGGCAAAAGGTGCCATCGCCTTCAAAGATGTTTCTTTTTCGTATCAGCAAGATGCCGATCGGCAAGACGCCTTAAGGCACGTTAGTCTGTCGATCCAAGCAGGCGAGGTGGTTGCCTTTGTGGGGCCGTCTGGCGGCGGCAAGTCGACGCTGGTGAACTTGTTACCACGCTTTTTTAGGCCTACTTCGGGGGTAATTGAGCTCGATGGCGTGAATCTGGAAGAAGTGTCTTTGTTTGATTTACGACGCCAGATTGCCTTTGTTAGCCAAGACGTCATTTTATTTAATGACTCGATCGCAGCAAATGTGGCCTATGGTAGCGACGCTGTCAGCGGAATCGATCGGGGCCAAGTGATTGAAGCGCTGGAGGCAGCCAATCTCACCAATCTGCTAAGTGAGTTACCGCAGGGCATTGATACCCTGATTGGTGATAATGGTAACCAACTCTCTGGCGGTCAGCGGCAGCGCTTAGCGATTGCTAGAGCCATTTACAAGGACGCACCGATCTTAATCCTAGACGAGGCTACATCGGCTCTCGATTCTGAATCCGAGCGTCAAGTTCAAGAAGCATTGGATCGATTGATGGCTGGCCGTACTACTTTAGTGATTGCGCACCGCCTATCTACGATTGAGCATGCGAGCCGCATTGTGGTTTTAGAGCACGGGCAGGTAGTAGAAAATGGATCTCACGCAGAGTTAATTGCAAAAGGTGGTTTGTATAGCAATCTGCATCGATTGCAATTTGCTAATGCCTAATTGCAAATTGCGGTATTAACTCAAAACAATATCGTATTGCTCTTGTTTGAACGAGCCTTCTGCTTGCAAGCGAATAGGCTTCGCGACAAAATCCCCCAGCATCGCTAAAAACTGATTTTCTTC
>CAWUTW010000113.1:0-2546 GCA_963925585.1 uncultured Polynucleobacter sp.
CCTTTGCCTCACTGTGCTCTAACATAAAGGCAATCGCTTTTGCATCAAGGCGGGTGTTTAGTGCGCACAGTACTGCCCCCGTCATGGGCACTGCAAAGTGTGCTTCAACCATGGCCGGAATATTCGGCAACATCACTGCTACCGTATCGAATTTTTTAATCCCGAAGTGATGTAGTGCGGAGGTAAATTGACAGCAACGCTCATAGGTCTGTCGCCAATTACGCCGAATCGAACCATGAATAACTGCTGTATGGTTTGGATAAACCCGCGCAGAGCGCTCAATGAATGTCAGCGGGGTTTGCGCAACGTGGTTTGCAGGATTTTTATCAAGCCCATGTGAATAAATGGAATTTTTCATCTGTACATTTTTTTAGTTGCGCATTTTGAGACACTATATTGGCATATTTAAACCCAAAGGGAGATGTAAAGCCCAATTCATAAAAAGACTTTACTGCGTTGTTTTGAAGGAATACAGAGTAAATCCCTTTGATTTCATTGAGTTGTTGACACTACTAGAGTAAAAATGCTAACTTATGGGTCGTTTGATCGAAAACCAAAGCGCATTTTTTACAAATACACATGCACTGTATGCAGTGGATAACTCAGTACCAATATATGAAATCACCAACAGAAAACCCCGTTGACGCAAAGGTCGCTGAAGTGCCTGCAGAGCAACCTAAAAAGCCGAGCAAATCGAGCTCTAGGCAAAAATTAATTCCCATCGAGGACCTTGATCCCGATGCGCCCCGTTCGGTATTTCAGGAACGCAATTGGAATAAAGAACTCAAGCAGCATTAAACGAGTTTGCGGCCTAAGGCTGACTGCTGCGGTCATGCCAAATACGACGCCTATCCTCACGCAACAGGGTAGGCGTATTTTTTTGTCCGAGCGTATTTCCGAAACGCCACAACTGAGCACCCGTATTCGGGGTTTGTAAAAATGGGATGTCTAAATCCTGGTAGCGGGCACGCACCGTTGGGTGAGGATGGTTATAGCGATTGCGGTAGCCATTTTGTGCAAAGGCCCAATCTGGATTGATCGCCTTTAGTAAGTTCAATGAGGACGATGTTTTGCTGCCATGGTGGGGCGCCATGAAGACGACGCTACGCCCTTGCCTTGGGATGGGTTGATGGCGTAAACGCTTTACCAGTGCCGCCTCTGCATCGCGCTCGGCATCCCCGGTCAGCCAAAAGGAAGTGCTGCGATTGCGTACCTCGAGGACGCAACTCATTTCGTTGGGCTTGCCGCCATAGTGGCTCGCATCAAAACTCATCTGCTCGTGTGGATGCCAGATCAAAAAGTCCACTCCATCCCAGCGCCACGATTGACCATATCTACAGGGCAGCACTGGGACTTTTTTCTGCTGCAATGAACGTAACAATGGATTATGGTCAGGCAAAGACCCCAGCATGAAATCAAAAGCAATCTCGCGCAGCAGCGTTTGGGCACCGCCCACATGGTCGCTATCACTGTGACTAATCACCATGCGATCGATGTGATGAATGCCCTCTCCTCTAAAAAAAGGCAAGATGATGCGCTCGCCCGCGTCGTCTTTCTTCCCTTGGATTGGGCCTGTGTCGTAGAGCAGTCGTTTTGATTGGGTCTGGATTAGCACTGCAGTACCCTGACCAATATCGAGTACCGTAGCCTGAAATTCACCGTATGCTAAATGCGTCTTAGGGGGAATAAACAGGCAGGCGCACAATCCGCACCCCACCAGTCGCGATGCAATGCTCTTGCACAACGGTCCTGGGCGTATGGCAACGACGATACCCACCAGCGATAAAGCCAAAAGGATCTGGCCTGGCTGATGCGAGTACGCCACCGCCCAATCCCAACTTGCCATTAACTTTAAGAGGAGCGCGAGCCATTCCATGGCAGTATGCGCCAGCAGTAGGAGCGGTCTGGCCACGGCATCCGGCATCACAACGCCAATCATGGCCAGCGGCGTCACAACGTAACTCACCAGCGGAATCGCAATGGCATTTGCTAAGGGCGACACTACCGAGAATTGGTAAAACCAATATAGCGTGCACGGAATTAATGCTAAGGTCACTACCGCTTGTAGGCGGCAGGCTTCTTTCAGTGCCTGTGTTATTTGCGCGATGGTACTTAGCTCGAGTTCTTTTCCAGTGGGTATGCCGATTAAACCGCTGGAGTCACCCATTGCATACAGAATGGCAGCAACTGCGCCGAACGAGAGCCAAAAGCCAGGGGTATAGGCTGCCATTGGATCGAACACCAAGACGACGAGTAAGGCCCACCACCAGATGTCAAAGGCACGCGGTATTCTGCCGGACCAGACGGCGACCGCCACTACCCCAACCATATACATAGTCCGCTGCGCTGGTATCTGAAAGCCAGCTATCCAGGCATAGAAAAAAGCGGTAATAAAACCGGCTGCTGCTGTGACGCGTGGCACCGGCATGGCCATAGGCAAACTGCCGCGGCGCCACAGTCGCGATGCCAGCAGTGCGCCCAGTCCAGCCAGCATGGTGACATGGAGACCTGATATCGAGATCAGGTGGCCAATTCCGGTTGCATTA
>CAWUTW010000114.1:0-5720 GCA_963925585.1 uncultured Polynucleobacter sp.
AAATCTCGCTTGGAAAGGAATATGCAGGACGTCAGGTTCTAGTTGAAAACCCAGAGCCTGGAGTTTGGTTGATTCGTACCGCCACTGTCATTCCAGATAATGAAAAGTGGATGCATACGCCAGCCCTTAAAAAGGATTTAACTGCTGCTTTAGCTTGGGCACAAAAAACACCCGCTAAAGCAAGCGACCTTTCTAAATTAAAAATGAATAAAGCGCATGGCACGAAACGTAAAGCCTGAGCTATTAGTCGAACTTGATCTGAGCAGTCCTGTTTTTCAAACTACCTGGAGTGATTTAGAGCTAGTAGAGCAAGAAAAGACATTTGCTATCTTTAAAAAGCTCACGCAACTAACCTGGAATCAGGTCTATCGAGACAAGGGCTTGAAATGGGAAAAGATTCACAGCATTGCAGCCCCCAAAGGCATTGAAGCACTCTACTCGTTTCGTGTAAGTAAATCGATTCGTGGGATTGGCTTTAGAGAAAATCACTTTTTAAGGGTCTTATTGATAGAGCCAGACCATGATGCCGCTTATGGGAAAAAATAGTTAGGGAAATTGCCCAGCATCGCTAGACATCTTTAATACTTCAGATAGGGCAGCATACTTATCCTCAAGTGCATCCCACGCAGCCTTAAATTCAGGATTTGAAAATAGCAGTGCATCATCATCTGGTGTATGTGGAACAGGCTTGAATTGGCCTTTATTAAATACAGTCATCTTATTTGCCTGAGTTGCTTGAATCGGGTCACCAGCAATTTTATTCCTCAAAAGCCCTTGTACCAAAGAAAAAGCGCCCCGCAGAGCGCTTCTCTTTAATGCTGATTACGACTTAGTCTCGATCGCCACCCATGATCCCAAAGAGGGCCAAGAGGTTGGTGAAGATGTTGTAGACGTTTAAGTAAATTGCGAGTGTCGCCATCACGTAGTTGGTTTCACCGCCATTCACAACCCGTTGCACATCCACTAGGATGAAGGCGGAGAAGATTGCGATTGCTACAACCATCAAGGTCAACATCAAGGCAGGCATTTGCAACCAAATGTTGGCAAGTGAGGCCACGATTAGCAGTAAGACGCCAATCATGAGGAACTTACCCATGCTGCCAAAGTCACGCTTGCTAACAGTTGCGATGCTGGCCATGACCGTGAAGATCAGGGCAGTACCACCAAATGCACCCATGATGAGGGTTGCGCCGTTGCTGTAGGTGCCCAGGGTATAGCCAACTAAACGGGACAGCATCACGCCCATAAAGAAAGTGAAGGCCAATAACAGGACTACGCCTAGGCCGCTGTCTTTATTGCGGTTAATGGCCCAGAAGAAACCGAAGGCCACAGCCATAAAGACAATGAAACCCATAAAGGGGCTGCCTTCAAATAGCTTGAAGCCCATTGCGACACCCAGCCAAGCGCCGATGACGGTTGGAACCATGGAAAGTGCCAGCAGGGCATAGGTATTGCGCAGTACCCGGTTACGGACCTGTGTATTTGCTACTGAGCTTGTTTGCCCAAAGCCGAACGAGTTCAAATCACTCATATTGACTCCTTTTATCTAATAACGTGAGTCCACCACGGGACTTTGATAGTAAGTATAGACAAAATTGATTAAATCAAGGGTCCAATCCAATAGGAACAGATAAAATAGGGTTATACCCAGTAAATTCAATGGCTTAGGGTAATGGATATGGGGGTAAATACGGGCTAAGCAATGTATAATTGCAGGGCGTTGAACAAACGCGGAATACCCGTATCGGCAGCCAATACCCTAATAATTTTGGTCAAAAATGGCTGTTTTTTTATTACTATTGAATTAATCACTGGAGTTTTGCATGGCAATGGAGCGCACCCTTTCTATTATTAAACCGGATGCAGTAGCAAAAAATGTAATCGGACAGATTTATTCCCGTTTTGAGCAGGCCGGTCTCAAAGTTATCGCATCCAGAATGGCGCACTTATCGCAAGCAGAAGCAGAGCAGTTTTATGCCGTTCATGCAGCTCGCCCATTCTTTAAAGATTTAGTGGGTTTCATGATTTCTGGGCCAGTGATGATTCAGGTACTGCAGGGTGACAACGCCATTGCGAAGAATCGTGAACTCATGGGTGCAACCGATCCGAAGAAAGCCGACAAGGGCACCATCCGCGCTGACTTTGCAGACAGCATTTATGCCAATGCGGTTCATGGCTCCGATGCGCCAGAAACCGCCGCTGTGGAAATCGCTTTCTTTTTCCCAGGCATGAACATCTTTTCGCGTTAATTGATTGACTACCCCGCGCACAAATCTCCTGGATTTTGACGCTGCCGGTATGGCAGCGTATGTCGCGGGTCTAAATGAAAAACCATTTCGGGCCAAGCAGCTCCTGAATTGGGTTCACCAGCGCGGCGTATCCGATATCGCCGCGATGAGTGATCTAGCAAAATCCTTTCGCGCTTCCTTAACCGATCAGGCCGAGATTAAACCCTTGCCTGTGATACGGGAGGAGCAGGCGGTCGATGGCACACGCAAGTGGCTGATTGATGTGGGCGCCAAAGATGCGGTTGAGATGGTATTCATACCGGAAGACGACCGCGGTACTTTGTGTATTTCATCGCAGGCCGGCTGTGCAGTGAACTGCCGTTTTTGCTCCACGGGTTACCAAGGTTTCTCGCGCAACCTGACTGCCGGTGAAATCATCGGCCAACTTTGGTATGCCGAGCACGAACTTAAAAAAGATCCGAACGCCATATTACGTTTAGAGCAATACCCAACCCCAGGTTATGTGTACAGCGGCCGTGTAGTTTCGAACGTGGTGCTGATGGGCATGGGCGAGCCTTTGCTCAATTACGACAACGTGCTGACTGCCTTGCGCTTGATGCTCGATGACAATGCCTATGGCTTGTCGCGTCGCCGCGTTACGGTATCCACCTCTGGCGTCGTGCCGATGATGGATCGTTTGTCGCAGGATTGCCCAGTGGCATTGGCAGTGTCCTTGCATGCCGCAAATGATGCGCTGCGTGATCAGCTTGTTCCTTTGAATATCAAATACCCACTGCGCGAATTGCTGGCCGCATGCGAGCGCTATTTGGATTTTGCACCCCGTGATTTTTTAACCTTTGAATACTGCATGCTTGAGAATGTGAATGACAGCGATGCGCAGGCCAAAGAATTAATTCGTTTGCTGAGCGGGATTAAATGCAAGGTCAACCTGATTCCATTTAATCCCTTCCCAGAATCGGGTTTAACCCGTTCATTGCCACAGCGCGTTCAGGCATTTATGCATTTATTACAAGACGCGGGCATGATTGCCACCGTACGTAAAACCCGCGGCGACGATATCGCTGCTGCTTGCGGGCAACTGGCGGGTGATGTGGTGGACCGGACGCGGGTGCGTGAGCGCGCGCTCTACGAACAGCCCATCGAATGGGTCAACCGTTAATATTTCCTAACCCAATGACAGCATCTGACCACCTGACAAAGCCATGTTGAACTGCTTACCCCCATTACCACTCGGCCCATCACCAAAGCGCTCTTCACGCCAATCGGAAGTGGTTTGGGAAAGTGCCCGCATTACGGTTGGTGGTAACGCGCCGGTACGCGTGCAGTCGATGACCAATACTGATACCGAGGATGCTCTAGCAACCGCAATCCAAGTCAAAGAATTGGCGCGCGCTGGTTCGGAGATGGTACGCATTACCGTTAATACACCCGCTGCTGCTGCTGCCGTTCCTTATATTCGGGAGCAGCTCGATAAGATGGGCGTGCACGTGCCGCTCATTGGTGACTTTCATTACAACGGCCACACGCTTCTTAAAGAGCACCCTGAGTGCGCTCGGACTTTATCCAAGTACCGTATCAATCCAGGCAACGTAGGCAAGGGTGCAAAGCGCGATCCCCAATTTGCGCAAATGATTGAAGCCGCTTGCGAATACCGCAAACCCATTCGGATTGGGGTGAATTGGGGCAGCTTAGATCAAGAGCTGCTCGCCAGCATCATGGATGCCAATGCTGCGTTGCCATCACCTAAATCGGCGCAAGAAGTCATGATCGAGGCCTTAATTCAGTCGGCCCTGCAATCTGCGGAGAAGGCGGAAGAGCTGGGCATGGATCCCAATCAAATTATGCTTTCCTGCAAAGTCAGTAATGTGCAAGATTTAGTAGCGGTCTACCGCGACCTTGCGCGCCGCTGTGACTACCCCTTGCATTTAGGTTTAACTGAAGCCGGTATGGGTAGTAAAGGTATTGTGGCATCGACTGCAGCCTTAGCTATTTTGTTGCAAGAAGGCATTGGTGACACCATTCGCGTTTCACTCACCCCTGATCCCGGCGCTCCCCGTGAAAACGAAGTGATTGTGGGCCAAGAGATTTTACAAACCATGGGTCTGCGTAATTTCACGCCGATGGTGATTGCCTGCCCTGGTTGTGGCCGTACTACGAGCACGACCTTTCAGGAATTGGCCGCCAATATACAGTCCTACTTACGGCAGCAAATGCCAGTGTGGAAAAAAACCCATCCGGGCGTAGAAGAAATGAACGTCGCCGTGATGGGCTGCATTGTCAACGGCCCGGGCGAAAGTAAGCATGCCAATATTGGCATCTCATTACCAGGAACAGGCGAGACGCCGGCTGCCCCCGTGTTCGTCGATGGCGTCAAAGTCAAGACGCTCCGCGGTGAATCGATTGCCGAAGATTTTCAGGTGATCGTCGAAGAGTACGTCAAAACCCGTTACGGCAGTGCGCAAGTATGAGTAATTCCAAGTTGCAAAAAATAAACGGTGTGCGGGGCATGAATGACTTGCTGCCTGCCGATGCCCAGCAGTGGACGCATTTGGAAAATGCCGTTCGCGATTTGACGCGTGCCTATGGATACGAATTACTAAAAACACCGATTGTGGAATCTACTCCGGTCTTTCAGCGCGGCATTGGGGAAGTGACCGACATTGTCGAGAAGGAAATGTATTCCTTTGAGGACCGTTTGAATGGCGAGCAACTCACCTTAAGGCCAGAAGGTACAGCAGCGCTTGTGCGCGCAGTGATTGAACACAATTTACTCTACGATGGCCCCAAGCGCCTTTGGTATACCGGCCCGATGTTTCGGCATGAGCGGCCCCAGCGGGGGCGTTATCGCCAGTTTCACCAATTTGGTATTGAGGCCTTGGGGTTTGCCGGTCCGGATATCGACGCTGAAATCATTTTGATGGGCCAGCGCTTGTGGGACGAACTGGGTTTGCGCGGAGTGCGACTGGAAATCAATTCCCTTGGGCAGGCCGATGAGCGGGCCCAGCACCGCACTGCTTTGATTGCCTATTTTGAGCAAAACGCATCCGCTTTAGATGATGATTCACAGCGGCGCCTCAAAACCAATCCACTGCGCATCCTGGATTCTAAAAACCCAGACATGCAAGCCTTAATTGATGGCGCTCCGCGGCTGCTGGATTTTTTGGGTGCTGAATCCTTAGCGCATTTTGAAGCAGTGCAAGCATTACTTAAAGCCAATAACGTACCGTGCAAAATTAATCCGCGCTTGGTGCGGGGTTTGGATTATTACAACTTGACGGTATTTGAGTGGGTAACCGACGCCCTCGGTGCCCAAGGCACGATTGCGGGTGGTGGACGTTACGACCCCTTAATCGAGCGCATGGGCGGTAAACCAGCACCAGCCTGTGGCTGGGCCATGGGCATGGAGCGTGTACTCGAGCTGATGAAGGTATCCGAGTCATTGCCAGAGCCCACGAATTTATGCGATGTCTT
>CAWUTW010000115.1:0-13348 GCA_963925585.1 uncultured Polynucleobacter sp.
TCATAAAGGCAGTATATTGGTGTCAGTCATCTCTATTTTAAATGTTATGTCCCAACACCCGAATTCTGCCCCTTTCCCCCTCGCCCCAGTGCGTTTAGTGATTGCCTCCCGAGAAAGCCGCCTAGCCATGTGGCAGGCCGAGCACCTGCGGGATTGCCTAAAAACCCTTTATCCCGACTGCCAGGTCGAGATTTTAGGAATGACCACCCGCGGCGACCAAATACTCGATCGCACTCTATCTAAAGTAGGTGGCAAAGGATTATTTGTGAAGGAATTGGAGGCCGCTTTGGCGGATGGGCGAGCCGATTTGGCGGTGCACTCTTTAAAGGACGTGCCGATGATCATGCCCGATGGCTTTGCCTTAACGTGCGTCATGAGCCGTGAAGACGCACGCGATGCCTTTGTTTCGAATGATTTCGCTTCACTGGATGAGTTGCCACAGGGGGCAGTTGTCGGCACATCCAGCCTGCGCCGTGAGGCTATCCTGCGCAAGCATTTTCCCCATCTCCAGATCCAACCTTTGCGCGGCAACCTAGATACCCGGATGGGTAAATTGGATCGCGGTGAATACCAAGCAATTATTTTGGCTGCTGCTGGCTTAAAGCGCCTTGGATTGGCAAGCCGCATTAAAGCCTTCTTGCCGCTCGATCCCTACACGCCTGCAGCAGGTCAGGGCGCCCTCGGCATTGAAACCCTCAGTAATCGGACGGATATGCATGCATGGCTCGCGCCACTCAATGACCTGCCTACCTTGCTTGCCGTTTCGGCAGAGCGGATGGTATCGCGGCAGTTGGGCGGTTCATGTGAAGTTCCGCTGGCAGCCCACGGCGAGTGGAATGGTCCTCAATTGGGGATTCGTTCTTTTGTAGCGAGCGTGGATGGCACGCAGATTTGTTTGGCCAGCGCTGCAGGGGCGATTAAGACGGTTGCCGATGCAGAAGCCCTGGGGCTCACTGTAGCGCAGGACCTGCTGTCCCAAGGCGCGAGCGCTTTACTGCCGTAATCATCATGAAATCCACTGCGCTGGTTGTCACTCGGCCAAGTGGTCAAGCAAGCGCCTTAATGGAGGCGCTCCAAGCCGCAATAGAAAGCATAGCGGCCACGCGGACTGGGCAAAATTGGCAAACGCCGCAGATCCTTGCTCTGCCGCTCTTAACGATTGTTCCAAAATCCGACCCGCAGGTCGCCGCAGCAATACGAATGGCATTACAGACCGCTGACTTTGCCGTGTTTGTGAGTCCGAATGCCATCGAGTGCACCATGCGATTATTAGGTGACGATTGGCAGTCGATCGCACGGCGCCCGATTCCAATTGGGGTAGTGGGTCAAAGCAGTTACCATGTCCTCGAGCGCCACGGCATCGGCACAGAAGCCAATCTAATCACCCCCATTTGGATGCCAAGCAATCCTGCGCAGTGGGATTCCGAGGGGCTGTGGGATGCGATTCAAAACCGCTTTCCGAGCTGGGTAGGTCGACGGGTAGTAGTCTTTCGGGGGGATGGTGGTCGCGAGTGGTTAGCCGATCAATTGCAGTCGGTCGGAGCACAAGTTGAAGCAATTGCGGTGTACTCGCGGATACCCCTGAGTGAGTCTAGTCCACAGTGGGAGAAGGTCCTTCGTGCGAATACCGATGATGCCCTTTGGATCCTCACTTCATCTGAGGCGGTGCGGCATTTAGGCGCCGTTTTAAGACAGCAAGGCCGCCAAGATTATTTAGCCAGTGTCAGCGCGCTATGCCCACATCACAACATTGCCCGCAGCGCAAAAGAGATTGGTTTTAAGGCGGTAGTGGAATGCCACTCGGGTGATGCTGCTCTAGTTAAAGCTGCGGTAACTTGGTTGGAGGCAGCGTCAAAAAAACCTCATTAACCAATAAGGGATGCCCCTTTAGGTGATAGAGGGTTCTTCTGGCCCATGAGCCGGTCGGCATCGCAGGATAGTGACGCTGGCAGTTTTTCCACAAGGGGTGGCGACGATCCAGTTGAGTAATTTCGCGATGGGCTTTGAGCCGATTGCGATTGCGGTTATGGCCCTGGAACAAAACAGCACCAAGCGGCTTTTTGCCTAATTTCAGGATGGCATGATTGCTACCGCTTGCGGTGAGTATGGGAATGATGCTGCGGGCAATGACGACGGGCTGTTGGTTGATGAGCAAGAGTACTTCTCGTACACGACAGCGTGTAGTGCGCCCATGAAAAAAGCGACTTTCGTCGCTATGGATGGTTTGAAGACAGTCTGCCAATACCACTACCTCGATGCGACTTTCAAAAGCCGCTTCAAGTTTACGGGTTAAAGAACCAGTGTCACCAAGCCACGCTTGCCACTGCCGCGGGGCAAGGTGAAGTCCACCGGAACCGACTCGATTCCAAACAGAACGGAGGCGATTGCGGTGGAGCATGCTTAGTTGCCGCCGAAGGATCTCCGTTGGCTTCCCGCTGCTTTTGGTTTACCAAAGCGTGGGCCTGTTGGGCGTGAATCGCCAGAGCGTGCGGCCGCCGGTTTGGAATCAAAGCGACCAGTAGGGCGTGAATCGCCTGAACGTGCGCCTGCTGGTTTGGAGTCAAAGCGATTGGCCGGACGGGAGTCTCCTGAGAAACCCGCTGGCTTCGAATCAAAACGATTGGCCGGACGGGAGTCACCAGAAAAACCACCCGCTGGTTTTGCATCGAAGCGCGGTGCTGGACGGGAATCACTACCACTGCGTTGCTCAAAATGACTGCCACCCGAGCGTGATTCAAAACGACCACCGGAGCGGTTGCCAGGACGCGAATCGGAACGTGCGCCAGGACGACCACCAGAGCGACTACCAGGACGTCCGCCACCACCACCAAAGCTAGGCTTGGCTTGTGGCTCAAGACCCGGAATCACGGAAGCAACGATGTCTTGCTGGGTAAAGCGTTCGATGTTTCGAATCTTGGCACGATCGCGATGCTCAACTAAGGTAATGGCAATACCGTTGCGACCAGCGCGGCCAGTACGACCAATGCGGTGTGTGTAGTCTTCTGGCTTCATGGGTAAGCCAAAGTTGATTACGTGACTGATGCGGGGCACATCAATGCCGCGCGCAGCAACGTCAGTGGCAACCAAAATCTTGGTATGGCCTTTGCGCAGCGATTCGAGGCGACGCATGCGCACGGCTTGTGGCATTGCGCCGTGCAGCGCAGTTGCTTCGTAACCATTGGCACGCAGGGTGTCCGCAATCTTTTCGCTTTCTACTTGGGTACTCGCAAATACCACTGCTTGGTCGACAGTAGGATCGGTTAAGAGATGCTCCAACAAACGGTGCTTGTGGGCCATACTATCGGCCCAATGCAATTTTTGCTCAATGTTGGAATGCACATCGCCTGCTTGCGCCAGCTCAATGCGCTTTGCATCATTAGTCAATTGGGTAGCCAAGGACATCACTTTAGGTGCAAAGGTGGCCGAGAACATCAGGGTTTGATTACGCTGCTTGCAACGCTCATCAATGGCCTCGAGGTCATCTGCAAAACCCATGTCTAACATGCGGTCCGCTTCATCAATCACGAGTTGCTTAACGTCATCCAAGCGAATCGCACGGCTGTCGCTGAGATCCAGTAAACGACCTGGGGTTGCAACTACGAGCAACGCACCTTTGAGTGCTTGGATTTGTTTGCCATACGGCATGCCGCCCATGACGGTTGCAATCCGAATGCCTTTGAGGCCACGGGCTAGGTTAATCGCATCGGCAGTGACTTGTTGTGCCAGTTCACGGGTGGGACACAACACCAATACTTTCGGTTGTGCACGGCCAGGAACAGGTGAGTTGCTGGGGTTGCTAGCAAGCAATTGATTCAACAAGGGTAGTAAAAAGGCAGCGGTTTTGCCGCTACCAGTTTGGCTACTGACCAAGAGATCGCCGCCAGCCAACGCCGCAGGAATAACCTGCATTTGCACTGGAGTAGCTTGGGTAAAACCCAATTCGGCGACGTTTTGTAAGAGTGGGGCTGCTAAGCCAAATGATGCAAATGCATTCGCGCTCGATGTAACGACAGATACCGTTACTTTTTCGCCTTCAGGTACATCGGTATTCGAGTCAGTTGACTCAAAGTGGTTTTCATTTAAAAAAGTCATGCAAATCTCATCCCCATCGGGGATGTCTCCGGTTGTGCGCCTCAGTGTTTTAAAGGGCGCGATGGTCTAGGGCATCGACCATCAGACAAGCGGCAGCGGTGTGTTTATGGCTACTAAACTGATTCGCTGAATATGTAAATTGCTGGGGACGATGTTTCAAAAAGCCCTCTATTATGACATGCTTCTACCCTAAGGGCAATCCCTAGGGTAATTAATCTGACTATCATCGTTTCATGGGCTTTTTACCGCATTGGTCAGACTTCGGCATCATTCACTTTCCCAGTTATCTCATGGGGGCGATCCTCATTGTTTTACTGCCAGGACCGAATTCGCTCTACGTTTTAGCCCTCTCTGCCGAGCGTGGTTGGAAAAAAGGCCTGTGGGCATCCGCAGGGATTGTTCTAGGTGACAGCATCATCATGCTCAGCATTGCCCTGGGCGCAGCAACCGTGCTCGCATCATCGCCGCTAATCTACGGCGCACTGCGCCTTCTGGGCGCAGGGTATTTAGCGTGGCTGGGTCTTGGCATTATCCGAGTCGGCTTAGCCCGTTTGCAGACCAAAGGACCAACTGCCAATGCATCTAGCCTGCCACAAGCGGACGCAATCATGCGCCTTCATCCTTTTTTGGCAGCATTGCTACTGTCACTGACCAACCCCAAGGCTATTTTCTTTTTCATTTCTTTTTTTTCGCAATTCGTTGACCCCGATTTTCCTCGGCCGGCACTGGGTTTTTTCTATCTCGCGCTGGTAACCCAATGCATCAGCATGGCGTATTTGGCTACTCTGATTACAGCGGGACAGCATTGCTTAGGCTGGATCAAGGCGCACCCCATGATTGCAGCCAGTCTGTGGCTGGTAACTGGAGTGCTCTTTATTGGCTTTAGTCTGCGCTTACTACTTGAGTTGCTTTAATAAGCGCGCTACTTTTTTTCCATAGGGCGGATGCACTGCGCTAGTGCCGCGTAACCAGTTCAGTCCAAATGCTCCGCGTACCTGTAACACTGGCTTGTAATGGCTGAAGGCATCAAACCCTGCTTTGCCGTGGTAAGAGCCCATGCCGCTAGAACCAATGCCGCCAAAGGGAATGCCATCGCATACCGCATGCAATAACACGTCATTCACGGTGATGCCGCCCGAGCGAGTATCGGCAATCACGCGATTCAGGTTCACCTTATTTTTTCCAAACCAGTACAGCGCCAACGGGGTAGGCGAACTGCCGCCATTAATGAAATCAATCATGGCTTTTGTAGTTGCGGCGCCATCAGCAACCGTGACGATTGGCAGGATGGGGCCGAAGATTTCTTCCTGCATCACCGCGGACTTAGGACTCACCTTGGTCAGCGCCACTGGTTCAAAAACCCGCATTGAATCGGTACTGGGCTCTAGTAATGGCGTAGCGGTTGCACCATGGGCAATGGCGTCTTCGACTAAAAAGTGCCAGCGCGCAGTTTGCTCGGGATCAATTGGGCCAGTTAGCATTTCAGGCATGGAAAATTGACCTTGCGCAGCCTTCATGAGTTCAGTAAGCAGCATATCGTGTTGTTGTTCTCCAACCAAAACGTAATCGGGTGCAATGCATGTCTGCCCGCTATTCAGCAATTTGCCATACACAATCCTGCTCGCGGTATCCTGTAAATTGGCAGAAGCATCGACTAGGGCAGGAGACTTACCACCTAGCTCTAAAGTCACAGGCACTAGATTGTCGGCAGCGGCGCGCATGACTTTTTTGCCGGTGGCAGTGCTGCCACTAAAAAAAAGGTGATCGAAGGGCAGCGCAGCAAAATCCGCTGCAGTGTTGGCATCACCCGTAGTTACATTGAATTCAGTGAAATGAAAATACTCCTGAATCAGAGTCGCCAAAAAACCGGAGGTACGGCTGCTGCGCTCCGAAGGTTTGAGCCAAACGCGATTGCCGGCAGCCAATGCAGCAATAGCAGGGCCGAGCGCCAGCAAGATAGGGTAGTTCCAGGGACTCATGATGCCCACAATGCCTTTGGGCTGGGCTTGCATCCAAGCGGTTGAGCTTGATAGGTAAGCTGGCGTCTCTAAATGAATGGGTTTGAGCCATTCTTTGAGGTGTTTTTTGGTATACCGGCAGGCCTGATAAATTTGACTCAGTTCTGCTAGCCGGGTTTCCATCGGATGGCGGTGACCAAAGTCGGCAGCAACTGCCTTGCATAGCTTCTCTTCATTGGCACGCAGCATCGCCTCCACTCGGCCAATCCGCTCCAGGCGCTTCTCCATGGTGGAGTGCGGTTCGGCTGCATACGCTGCGCGGATTTCATCAAGCTGGATGGTAAGGCGATTCATAGAAGGAAAATATCAGTTTGAAGGGTCGAAGTAGGTTGGTGCAAATAAGGCAATAAGGCATTAGCATAAAGCCATGGATAAAAAACAAATGACTTTTGAGACGGCAACCCTTGGGGGCGGCTGCTTTTGGTGCCTAGAGGCGGTCTATCAGCAAGTGCGCGGCGTGCATTCGGTTATCTCTGGTTACGCTGGCGGCCACGACGCGAACCCAAACTACGAAGCCGTGTGTTCGGAAACGACGGGCCATGCTGAGGTTGTGCAAATCCAGTTTGATCCAGCGATCGTTTCTTATCAGGAAATTCTCACCATCTTTTTTGTAATTCATGATCCGACTACCTTCAATTACCAGGGTCATGATGTGGGCGCGCGTTACCGCTCCGTTATCTTCACGCACTCCGATGCTCAAATGGCTTGTGCACAGGCGATGGTGACAGAGCTAAGCAATGAAAAAATCTTTCCAAGGCCGATTGTCACCATCATTGCGCCGGCCCCAATCTTTTATCCAGCAGAGGATTACCACCAGAATTATTTTGTGCAGCACCCGGGGCAAGGGTATTGCATGGCAGTCGTTGCGCCCAAATTGGCTAAATTCCGCGCTACCTTAAAAAGCTTAATCAATCCTGCTTTTAATTAAGGTGCTAGGCGTGCAATCGACCAGCCGCTATCGCCGCGGCTGTAGCAAATGCGGTCGTGCAAGCGGGAGGGCCTGCCTTGCCAAAATTCAATTTGGTTTGGTGTCAGGCGGTAGCCACCCCAATGCGGTGGGCGAGGTGGCGCATCGCCGTGCTCCGCTTTAAACTGCCGCTCCTGTTCTTCTAGAAACGCACGACCGGGAATGGCAGTGCTTTGAGGAGAAGCCCATGCACCAATGCGTGAGGCTGGCGGTCTGGAATGAAAGTAGGCATCACTTTCGGCAGCGCTCACGCGCTCAACAGTACCGTTAATGCGAACCTGCCGCTCCAGCTCATGCCAATGAAAGAGTAGCGATGCATGGGGCTGCGCTGCCAGCTCCTTGCCTTTTTGGCTATCGTAATTAGTGAAGAAGGTAAAACTACCGTGGTCTGCTGCTTTTAATAGGACAATACGCACAGATGGAATGCCGGCCTGATTGGCAGTTGCCAATGCCATTGCATTGGGTTCGGGGCATTGCGCCTGAACCGCTTGTTCGAACCAAGTCTGAAAAAGGCCGAATGGTTCCTGCGGTACGTCTTGTTCCGACAGTTCACCGCGGGTGTAGTTTATACGTAATTCAGCAATGGATTCCATGTTTTAAGTATAAAGAGATGCGATGACGAAGGAAAAATTTCAAATACCCCCGCCGGATCAGGAGCTAGGCCCACCCGATCGCCGCTTTGGCGGGGTGGCACGTTTGTATGGCGATGCTGCTTTGGCGCAATTTCAGAAGGCTACGGTCGTGGTGGCGGGTTTGGGCGGCGTTGGTTCTTGGGCAGCCGAAGCCCTCGCACGATCCGCAATTGGCCATTTAGTCCTAATTGATTTTGATCACATTGCGGAGAGCAATACCAATCGGCAGTTACACGCCCTCGATGGAGAGTATGGCAAGGCCAAAGTAGATGCCATGGCGCAGCGTATTACGCAAATCAATCCCCAAATCCAACTGACCTGCCATGATGCTTTTTTAGAGCCGGACACGCTAGATGCATTGATTCCTGCGGATGCGATTGTGTTAGATGCAACCGATTCAGTGCAAGTCAAAATTGCCCTTGCTGCGTGGGCAGTGGCGAATCAACGCTTACTCGTCATGTGCGGAGCCTCTGGCGGTAAAGCGGATCCAACCCAACTGCGCTGTGATGATTTATCCAAAACAGAGCAAGATGCGCTGCTCGCTAAGGTACGTGTTGGGTTGCGAACCGATCATGGCTTCTCGCGCGATTTAAAAAAGAAGATGGGCATTCGGGCGGTATATTCGAAAGAACCCCGCGCAGGTGCTGCTACCGGGGGTTTGGCATGCTCTGGTTACGGCTCAGCGGTAACCGTCACTGCGGCAGCGGGGCTAGTAGCAGCAGCTGAAATTCTCACTCTCATTCGGATGCAACAGAGCGCATCAGAGTAAAACGGCTTCATTTCATTCCCGAATCGCGTAAACAAGCCTAGGGAATGCCCTGTAAGAAATTTCGTATTTTGTTGTAGGAAGCAATATTTATTTTGCTATCCATCGCCTGATTCAATGGCTCTCCCTTTTATTCCTTTGGCATTTTTTTAGCTTTGCTTATTTAATGAATTTTTAAGGGCTAGTGCTGCGCCCAACTCCTGCCTAGACTTCGTTGCGTTGGTACATGACCAACATCAAAACGAAAAGGAGGTTTCTCTTGCAGACAGAACAAACGGGCTTAAAACGCCATCTGAAAGTACGGCACATTCGCCTCATGGCATTGGGTTCGACCATTGGCGTTGGACTTTTTCTGGGTTCCGCTAGTGCAATTCAGCTAGCAGGCCCCTCCATTCTCCTAGGGTATTTGTTAGCGGGGATTGTGGCCTTCATTGTGCTGCGCACGCTGGGTGAGATGGCAGTGCATGAGCCCGTAGCCGGCTCCTTTGCTGCCTATGCCAATTCCTATGTGAGCCCACTTGCGGGGTATATGGTGGGCTGGGGCTATTGGACCTATTGGATCGTGGTCAGCATTGCGGAAGTCACTGCCGTTGGAATCTACATGGGCATTTGGTTTCCGGACATGCCGCAATGGGTCTGGGCACTTTCATCGATCATTTTGATGGGCCTCATCAATCTGATTGCAGTTCGGCTGTTTGGGGAATTTGAGTTTTGGTTCTCTTTGATTAAAGTAGTCGCCATCATTGCCTTGATTGCGATGGGTGCGGCGGTTGTTTTCTTTGGCTTTACCAATGACTGGGTACCACTGGGTTTTGATAACTTGTGGATTCATGGTGGCCTCTTTCCGAATGGAATTGGCGGCCTCTTGATGTCCTTGCAGATGGTGCTGTTTGCTTACGTCGGTATTGAAATGATTGGCCTCTCTGCTGGCGAAGCAGAAAATCCTAAGAAAACCATTCCGATGGCAATCGACTCCTTAGCATGGCGAATCTTGATCTTTTACATGGGCGCCATTTTGGTAATCTTGGCGATCTTCCCGTGGAACGAGGTGGGACAACAGGGTAGTCCATTTGTCGTAATGTTCGAGCGCCTGGGTTTACGCGAAGCCGCTGGCATCGTGAATTTCGTGGTGATAACCGCAGCGCTGTCTTCATGCAATGCAGGCATTTTCAGTGGTGGACGTTTACTGTATTCCCTCTCCATTAATGGGTATGCCCCCGAAAAGTTTGCTCATCTTTCCGAGAATGGCGTACCGCACCGTGCTGTGATGGCCGCAGTGATGGTGCCGATGATTGGCGTGGTTCTCAACTATTTTGTTCCGGATAAGGCGTTTCAATACGTGATGGCAGCAGTGACCTTCATCGGACTGATGGTTTGGATTGCCATTCTCTATACCCAAATGCGGTTTAGAAAATCACTGACTCCAGCGCAAGTAAAGAGTCTGAGTTATCGCACGCCGTGGTGGCCCTACTCCTCCTGGTTTGCTCTTGCCTTCATTGTGCTTGTCATTGTGTTGATGGGCTTTCATGAGGATGCACGCGCTGCTTTGGTCTTGGGCCCGTGCTTATTGGTGGCCTATGTCGCTATGTATTACGTCTTAGGCCTGCATCGTAAAAATAAACTGAAATAAGGAGCATCACATGATTATTGGCGTACCAACAGAAGTAAAAGACAATGAATTTCGGGTTGGCTTGACCCCGGGTAATGTCAGTGGACTAGTGGCCCAAGGCCATGCTGTGTTGATTCAGCGTGGCGCAGGCCAGCAGATTGGCCTGACGGATGAACTCTATCGCTCTGCCGGCGCTTCTTTGGTTGAGAGTGCAACCGAAGTGTATGCAAAGTCACAATTGGTAGTGAAGGTAAAAGAGCCGCAGCCGCAAGAATGCGCCATGCTGCGCGAAGACCAAATTCTCTTTACCTACCTGCACCTGGCACCAGATCCATTGCAAACCAAGGCGCTACTTAGCTCGGGCTCTAGCTGTATTGCTTATGAAACAGTGACTTCCCGCGTGGGTACCTTACCTTTATTGGCACCCATGAGCGAGGTGGCGGGGCGCATGTCGATTCAAGCCGCCGCCGCGCAAATGGAAAAAAGCCATGGCGGACCTGGCATCTTGTTGGCAGGCATTCCGGGGGTTGCTGCCGCGAAGGTAGTCATCTTAGGTGCTGGTGTAGTGGGCCGAAACGCATTGCAGATGGCGGTTGGTATTGGAGCGGATGTGTGCATCATCGATAAAGATCTGGATCGCCTGCGTCAAATCGATGCCGCTTACGGTAATCGTGTTCGTACTTACTATTCCGATCCTTTGTCGATCGAGCGTGAAGTCTGTGCAGCCGACGTCGTCATTGGTGCCGTTTTATTACCGGGTGGCGCCGCGCCGAAGTTGGTGTCTGCGGCTATGGTAGCTAATATGAAGCCAGGGGCGGTAGTAGTCGATGTAGCGATTGACCAAGGTGGTTGTTTTGAGACCTCGCGCCCTACAACCCACAGCGATCCGAGTTATTTGGTGGGCAGCGTGATTCATTATTGCGTCGCTAATATGCCAGGGGCGGTAGCGCGCACGTCGACCTTTGGTTTGACAAACGCAACCTATCCGTTTGTTGAAGCCTTAGCAAACAGGGGCTTGGTAGCTGCACTGAATCACGATGTGCATTTGCGTAATGGCCTTAATGTGCATCGTGGCCAGTTGGCATCAGAGCCGGTTGCTACTGCTCAACGGCTGGATTTTGTACCAGCGATTGAGCTATTGGCAGCGTAATAGAGTGGAGTGAGTAATGCGAAGACAGCGGCTTAGCTCAGGTCAGTAATGAGCGAAGCCAATGTCTCGTGTGGCAAGGTTTTAACGTGCATAGGGTACTCTTTGTGATCGCAGCCCACCATCATTTTCGCGCCTGCCTTTAAGGCCTTAATCATGTCGGGTGTAAGCTCAAAGCGCATGAAATGCACTGCCGATGTTTTTTCTGCGGTCGAGCGCTCCAGGTCTTCATCCGCCAAGCCATAAACACGAGGCTGACCTTCGACTTCCAAGAAGATCTTGTCTTCAACGCCAACCAATTTTGCTAATGCCACTTTACGGTCGCCTTCATTGGGGTATTCGAGCATCATCGTCGCTTTGAAATTCGTACCATCTGGTATGAGCGGGTTGTACGCATCAAGCTCGTCCTGAATGCCTTCTTCTTCAAAGGTTTTTTCAACGCGCAGCATCTCTTGAATCTGATAACGCATTAAGAACTCGTTTTCAAAAATCATCGTAAGGTGCTCGCCTAAATGCACGGTGCGCATACGGCGCTCCTGAATTGCTTTCTCCCGAATTTCTGGGCGATCCTTGTGGTACGCCTCCAAACTTAAGAGGCTGTCGCGGGTAATTTTTGCCATGGTGCTTTTATTCCTATATTCAGTGTGTATTAATCGGTCCGTTTAAAGACCGTATGCTTTTGCCATTAAGGTGAGTGGATGTGCCATCGCCGACTTGGGCAGTCCCAGCTCTTCCATGCCTTGCGCAATGTGGTGACCGGCAAGCTGGCAATCGGAGCTAATGTAGTCGGGCTCGTTCTCGGCCATGCCCTTAAACACAGGCTTACCAATCTTCATTGCCATCGCATGAAACTCTTTCTTCACGCCCCAGGTACCCGAGTGACCGGAGCAACGCTCCACTACATTCACTTCAGTGCCCGGAATCATCTTGAGCGCCTCAGCGGTCTTTTGCCCGACATTTTGTACACGCGAGTGGCATGCGACGTGGTAGCTCACATGACCCAACTCGTTTTTATAATCGGTCTTCAGTAAGCCATCGGAGTTACGTGCAACTAAATACTCGAAGGGATCCCACATCGCTTGCTTGACCAACTGAACATCCACATCGTCTGGAAACATCAATGGCAGCTCTTGTTTGAACATCAAGGTGCAGGATGGAATGGGGGTTAGAATGGCATACCCTTCCTTCGCTAATTTAGCCAGCTTTGGAATATTCTTATTTTTGTTTTCTTCAACCGATACCAAATCACCCAACTCTAATTTAGGCATGCCGCAGCAGGCTTCCTTATCGATAAGCTCGTATGGAATTTGGTTGTGTTGCAAAATCTTGATCAAGTCTTGACCAATACCTGGCTCGTTGTAATTCACATAGCAGGTGGCGTAGATCGCCACTTTGCCAGGCGTCTTCTTGCCATCTTTGACGGGGAATGCGGTGGATTTCTCAGCTAATTGTGGGAAGGTTTTTGGCGCGTATTCTGGAATCCATGCCTTTTTATCAACCCCAAGTGCACCTTCCATCACGAGGCGAGCAAGCCCAGTTTGGTTCACGGCATTGACGGCTTGCGTAACGATCGGAATGCCGGCAAAGTGACCCAGCTTATCCGTTGAGGACAAAAGCTTATCGCGGAAGGTAGTTTTGTCTTCCTTAAAGGCGACTGCTTTGGCACGCAACATCAGGTGTGGGAAATCGAGGTTCCAAGGATGCGGTGGAACATAAGGGCACTTGGTCATATAGCAAACATCACACAAATAACATTGGTCAACGACCGCTTGGTAGTCGGCTTTGGCCACTTGCTCAACTTCACCGTCTTCGGTGGCATCGATCAGATCAAAGAGGGTGGGGAAGGAGCCACACAAACTCAAGCAACGACGGCAGCCATGGCATAAATCAAATACCCGCTCCATTTCTGCTTCGAGGTTGTCACGGTCATAGAACTCTGGATTCTTCCAGTCCAAGGGGTGCCGTGTTGGGGCCTCTAAACTACCTTCGCGTGTGCTTATTTACTTCCTCATTTATATTGATTGGTCATACTGGCAAGTTGCTATGCTTACCGCTGGTATTTGGGATTACCCTTAGTTTAGGGGCTTGTTCCTCAATAGCCAAATTGTATTAATTAA
>CAWUTW010000116.1:0-12785 GCA_963925585.1 uncultured Polynucleobacter sp.
TCTGTGAAAATGCTGGGCAAGCATTAACGCTGCTGAAGCAGCGGCACTTTGATGTCATGCTAACCGACCACTCTATGCCTGGCATGCATGGCGCTGATTTATCGCAATCGATCCGCGCCGATGGGTTTTCGGAGCTAATCATTATTGGTGTGACTGCCGATATCTATGCCCTGGAAATTCGGCATCGACTGCTTGCATCGGGCATGAATGCGGTTCTGATCAAGCCCCTTAACCTGGCCACCCTAGAAAATGAATTAGCACGCCACTTCACCATCGTAGAGGTAGACTGCGACACAGGAGAAGACACGATTGCGTTTCCGCAACTCGGTAAAGGCAGTTCCGATCAAAATCAAATCGGCAGGCTTATCTTGCATGAAATCATGGAGGTGCACCACCAAGCGATTGCAGAGCTATCTACTGGGGCCATATCCCAATCCGACCTGGGTAGTCTGATCCATAGAATCAAAGGCGGAGCATTGTTAATGAATGGCCTACGTTTTGCCGATCGCTTAGATAGTCTCGCTACCAACCGTACTGACTCCACCCCAAAACGGGCAGCGCTACTGAAAGAAATGCTCCTAAAACAAAATAACGTAATTGATGCTTTTTTAAACCGCGATTCATTTGAATAAATACGATAAAAGTCTCGAGACCCTAACTCAAGACGAATTCAGTAGCTAGCTCAATTTTTAGTGTTTTTGCTGTTTTGGCTTACCATAAGCCGGTGCCACTCTTTTCTACTTCACACTCCGCAGTCCTTCCTGCTTTTCAGCATGCAATCAGGCCATTCCAATGGCTAGCGCTGCTCTTGCTTTGCGGACTTAGCAGTCAGTCCCTGTGGGCATCTACCCCTAGCGGCGTGATCGAGGTTCCGGCCACGGTGTGGCAGTCATTCGCTAAGAATCAAATTCCGCGCGATGCGGTCAGTATTTCGGTTTTGGAGCTACCCAGCATTGCCGGAGGTAATGCGCGGGAAATACTGGATTGGCGCGCAAAACAATCCATGAACCCCGCCTCCGCAATTAAGCTGCTAACCACCTTAGCCGCGCTTGATTTACTGGGTCCACAGTACCGCTGGAATACCAATCTATATACCGATGGCCAGATCAAAAATGGTCTTCTCAAGGGCAATCTTTACCTGCGCGGCAGTGGCGATCCTAAATTAGTGCCTGAAGAGCTAGGGCAGATGATGAAAAGCCTACGTGCTTTAGGCATTCAGCGCATTGAAGGGAATTTGATTTTTGATCGCAGCGCCTATAGCCCTGAGGTGATGGAACATGCCACCATCGATGGTGAATCGATGCGGTCCTATAACGTGCCACCTGATCCACTCCTGTACTCCTTCAGAACACTGTCCTTCCAGGTCAGTCAAGCGCGCGAGGATGATCGCATTGCAATCAGCTACACACCAGCATTGACGCAGTTTAAGGTGGTGAATCAATTGCGCCCCAGCAATCAGGCGTGCGATACCTGGCGCAAACAAATTCAGTTTGAGCTCGTGAAGCAGCTTGGATCAGCCTCTGCCAAGTCCGACCAATGGGAAGCCTTATTTAATGGCGAGTTTCCGAGTGCATGTAAAAACATTGCCTATAACGTTGTGGCACTGGATGCCAATACTTTTTTAACCTTAGGATTTTCAGCGGCTTGGGAATTGGCAGGCGGATCCTGGGTCAAACAGCCACAAGGCAGAAGTGGCGAAGTTCCCCTGTTTGCACGCCCTTTGTTGGAGTTTCAGGGTGGGTCATTGATTCATGCGGTGAACGACATCAATAAGTTTTCCAACAACGTCATGGCGCGGCAAGTCTTTTTAACTCTAAGCTTGGATCGTTTGGGCAAACCGGCATCCATCGGCGCGAGTGATCGGGTTGTGCAGGCGTGGCTCAAACAACGGGGTTTGGATTTTCCGGAATTGGTTTTAGAAAATGGTTCGGGCTTATCGCGCAATGAAGCCATTAGTGCACGCCACCTCAATGATCTATTGATTACTGCCCGCCAACTTCCATCGGGAGATCTGTTTGTGCAATCACTGCCCTTAGCGGGGTCGGATGGCACCATGAAAAACCGCCTGATACGGCAGTTGCGGCAATTCTTACATCTCAAGACAAAACCGGAAGCGCGCGTTAAGACCGGATCACTTACGGAAGTGCGGGCGATCTCAGGCTACGTCATTAGCCAATCCGGCAAAACCTATGCCGTAAGTTCATTCATTAATCACCCTAATGCCTTTCGTGGCATGGATGCCCACGATCAACTGCTGACGTGGATATTAACGGGTGGGCCCGAGCCAAAGCAAGCACGCTGAAGCCGGTCTCGCACTCCGTCCCACTCCTGCCCCATGGGTGGTTCGGGCATCACAATTAAATCCCAAGAATGGTCGTCTAGATCGCGCAATAGTCGGTATAGGCGGCTAGCTAATAAGTCACTCTGCTCGGGAATAGTTAGCTGCTGAATATGCGATGTGCCCAATACATGGGGGTCCCGCATTTGCTCCGACTCCCACACCACCAGAGCTACGTGGGATTTAGTATCTGGGTATTGCGCAATGCAATCGAGCGCTGCACCAGCCGCATACAAACGCAATGGTGTGTTGGGCGCGTAATGGGCTTTTAGACTCCCCGATACGCGCGGAGTAGCTTTATCTGGATCTGCGCGAGCCCCCGCTTGCAATACATGCAATCCTGTTTGCTGCGCAATCTGCTCTGGCGTAATCGCACCAGGGCGCAGCAAGACGGGTGCGCCAGAGGACATATCCACAATCGTCGACTCTATGCCTACAGTGCAATCACCACCGTCCAAGATCAACAAATCGGCTTGGTCACTGAATTCAGCGCTGACATCGGCAGCTCGGGTGGGCGACACCTTGCCAAAACGGTTCGCCGATGGCGCTGCTAAGCCACCACCAAAGGCTTGCAAGAGGGCTTGTGCAATCGGGTGATCAGGTGAACGTAATGCAATGGTGTCTTGACCGCCGGTTACCGCGCTCAGCACGTGTTTGTCTTTTTTCAATACCAGGGTTAAAGGGCCAGGCCAGAATGCCTCCACCAAGCGCATTGCATCCTCTGGAAGATCACGTACCCAAGGCGCAATTAACTTAAACCAAGCATCGGATCGATTCGCCAACGGCACTTCTGCGATGGATGGTGCTGCCAAATGCACAATCAGCGGATGGTCTGCCGGCCTGCCTTTAGCAGAGAATATCGTGCGTACCGCCTGTTCATTTCTAGCATCTGCTGCAAGTCCGTAAACCGTTTCAGTCGGAATCGCAACCAAACCGCCCTGCCGTAAGCGCAACACTGCTTGCTCTACTGCTTGCTGTAATTCAGCGGCGCTGATGGTGGGCTGCGGATCGGCTTTCACTACTACAGCATCACTTAAGGAGCAATGCCCAAGTCGCCAGCAACGGCACTGCAACTTTGCTGAGCTTCATCCAGGGATTGACCAAGGCAATTGACATGGCCCATTTTTCGACCGAGCAAGGGCGAGGCCTTACCGTACAAATGCAGTTTCGCATCGGGGTAGCTAAGTACACGTTCCCACGCTGGCTCGCTTGCAGTCGTTTGCTGCTTGCCTTCTTTAATAAACCACGCATCGCCCAAAATATTGAGCATAGCAACGGGACTTAACAAGCGCGTATCGCCCAGCGGTAAGCGTGCCATTGCCCTGACCTGCTGCTGAAACTGACTGGTAACGCAGGCATCCATGGTGTAGTGCCCTGAATTATGCGGGCGCGGCGCTACTTCATTGGCGACGATGCTGCCGTCGCTAAGAACAAAATACTCGACGCAGAGTACGCCAACATATCCCATCTCCTGCGCAATGGTGCTGGTCGCTTTTTGAATCCGCTCGAGCAAAGCAGGATGCTGTTGTAACGATGGCGAAGGCACGGTGCTGGTATGTAAGATACCCTGGCGATGGATGTTTTCAGCCGGAGGAAAAGATCGGACATCACCGTCGTGTCCACGAGCCACAATTGCTGATACTTCAAAAGCCAATGCCATGCGCTTCTCTAAGACACAAGCAACTTGACCTAAATCAACCCAAGCCGCTGCCAACTGGTCGCGCGACTGCACTGTAATTTGGCCTTTGCCGTCATAACCCAATCGCACTGTTTTCAAAATACCGGGGAAAAGATCATCTGCAAGTAAAGCTAAATCAGCCTCGCCATTAATCACACCATAGGGTACAGGGCCCACACCCGAGATAGGCGCGCACTGTGCCAAAAATGCTTTTTCTTTAATGCGGTCTTGTGCAATCGAGACGCAGCTGCTGTCCGGAGCAACAAATATCCCGCGCGTTTTAAAAAAATCGAGTGCTTGCGCCGGGACGTTTTCAAACTCGGTACTAATGGCAGAACATAGTGTAGCCATTTCATAGAGCGCGGCTGCATCAAGATAGTCAGCACATAAATGCTTTTCAGCAACCGATCCGCCCGGACTTAGGGGGTCTGGATCCAACACGCATACTTTAAATCCCAAGGACTGGGCTTCATGAATAAACATACGCCCAAGCTGACCGCCGCCCAAAATACCGAGCCACGCCGGCGATGTACAGATGCTCGAAGAGGAGGCTGCGTCCATACTCATCAATTACTTTGGTGCTAATTCCATGGCTTGAGCTACCGCTGTCTGTTGACTGCGAAAAGATTCTAGGGCAGCCATTAAATCGGCATCGTGCGCGGCCAAAATAGCAATGACATGCAAAGCCGCATTGGCAGCGCCCGCCTCGCCAATCGCAAAGGTAGCTACCGGAATGCCCTTGGGCATCTGCACAATCGAATACAAGGAGTCTTCGCCGCGCAAATACTTGCTGGGAACCGGCACGCCAAAAACAGGAACCAGGGTTTTCGAGGCGAGCATTCCTGGCAAATGGGCAGCGCCACCTGCGCCGGCAATAATTGCCCTAAGGCCACGACTGCGAGCCGCTTCTGCATACGCAAACATATCATCGGGCATACGGTGCGCAGATAAAACCTGAGCCTCATGCGGTACGCCAAACTGGTCTAGTATCTGGGCAGCGTGCTGCATGACATCCCAATCGGAATTGGAACCCATCACAATGCCAACGACTACTGTTGCGCTTGAAGGTGTGCTCATTAGCTACTCCACTTATGCTGAATACGAAAAGAGGATCTATTATCCCAGCCTTTTGGTAGGGACTCCAGCGGAATGACGGTCAATTAGCTTGCCTGACTCAAGCGCGTGAGCGCCTCGCGGTACTTTTCTGCGGTCTTTTCGATCACTTCATTCGGTAGATCGGGGGCTGGTGCAGTTTTAGGCCATGGCTTACCATCGATCCGAACTTGCTCTAACCAGTCGCGTACAAATTGCTTGTCATACGATGGGGGGTTACTACCAAGCTGGTAGGTTTCTGCTGGCCAAAAGCGGGAAGAATCTGCCGTCAGAATCTCATCCATCAGAACCAGCTGATTAGCTTCGTCTAAACCAAATTCAAACTTGGTATCGGCGATGATGATCCCGCGGGTTGCAGCGTAGCGAGACGCCTCCTCATACAAACGAATACTGACATCGCGAATTTGGTTCGCTAAGGGCTCGCCGATACGTCGTATGACTTCTTCAAAGGAGATATTCTCATCGTGCTCACCCACAGCCGATTTAGCAGCAGGCGTAAAAATTGCTTGATCTAATTTTTGGGCATTTTGTAAGCCTGGTGGTAAAGAGACGCCACACACACTGCCGGTTTCTTGGTAATCTTTCCAGCCACTGCCCGCCAAATAGCCCCGCACTACGGCCTCAACCAAAATGGGCTTGAGTCGCTTCGCTACCACCGCACGACCTTGCACCTGCTCTACTTCATCTACCCTCACTACGCTAGCCGGATCAATTCCAGTGAGGTGATTTGGAATCACATGGGCTAGTTTATCAAACCAAAAATTCGCCATTTGATTGAGGATGATGCCTTTTTCAGGAATGGGTTGCGACAAAATCACATCAAACGCCGATAAGCGATCAGTTGTGATCATCAGCAAACGATCGCTACCTACTTCATAGACGTCGCGCACCTTGCCCTTGGAGAGCATAGGCAAAGAGGCAATCGAAGTTGCGTGTAATGCTTTTTTCATTACACTACTTCACAATCTGCGCAAGCTGCCCTGACCGATAACGCTCCGCCATTTTTTCAAGGGACATGGGTTTAATTTTTGCCGCTTGACCTGCACAGCCAAACGCGGTGTAACGTGCAACGCAGATGACCTTCGCTGCTTCGCGTGCAGGCTTGAGGTAGTCCCGTGGATCAAATTTTCCGGGGTTCTCAAACAAATAGCGGCGGATCGCAGCCGTCATAGCCAAACGAATATCCGTATCGATATTAATTTTACGTACACCGTGCTTGATGCCCTCTTGTATTTCCTCTACGGGCACGCCGTAGGTTTCTTTCATATCCCCGCCAAAAGACCGAATCTCAGCAAGCAACTCTTGCGGAACACTCGAGGATCCGTGCATCACGAGGTGGGTGTTGGGAATGCGCTGGTTTATTTCTTTAATGCGGGTGATGGCCAAAATATCGCCAGTCGGCTTCTTGGTAAATTTATATGCGCCATGGCTTGTACCAATCGCAATGGCCAACGCATCGCACTGCGTCGCGCGTACAAAATCAGCGGCCTGCTCTACATCGGTTAGTAACTGCTCGCGGGTCATTGCACCATCGGCGCCGTGACCGTCTTCTTTGTCGCCCATCATGGTTTCAAGGGAGCCCAAAACACCCAGCTCCGCCTCTACGGTGACGCCAATCGAGTGTGAGAACTTCACCACCTCTTGTGACACTGCGATGTTGTAGTCATAGCTAGCAACCGATTTACCGTCGGCCTCGAGTGAGCCGTCCATCATTACGCTGGTGAAGCCGCTTTTGATTGCCGCCATGCATACGGCTGGGCTTTGGCCATGGTCTTGGTGCATCACCACTGGAATATGGGGATATTCCTCTAGGGCTGCGGAAATCAAGTGGCGCAAAAATGCTTCCCCCGCATACTTTCGCGCCCCTGCCGATGCTTGCATGATGACGGGCGCACCCACCTCATCTGCCGCCATCATGATGGCCTGTACCTGCTCTAAATTATTGACATTGAAAGCAGGCAAGCCGTAACTGTGTTCGGCAGCATGGTCTAGCAGTTGGCGCATGGATACAAGGGGCATAACAGTCTCTTCTATTTAAAAGGATAAAAATTCTAGTTCTATTTTACGTTGATAATTTTCAAGGTATTGGTGCCGCCTGGTGATCCCATTGGCGCCCCCACTGTTAAGACGATCGTATCGCCTGCCTTCACTGCGCCCATCTCCTTTAGCCGCTCCTCCACTTGAGCCAGTGCCGTATCGCGATCATTACTAAAGGCCAGGCTTAAGGGTGTGACATTACGGTATGTACTCAACACGCGCTGCGTCGATACATTGGGCGTCAAGGCAAAAATAGGTACATGAATGTTATGGCGACTCATCCAGATTGGAGTAGAGCCCGACTGCGTTAATGCGGCAATTGCGGTTGCATGCAAATGGTGCGCTGTAAACAAAGCACCCAAGGCAATGGTCTGATCGATGCGGGTGAAAGTCTGATCTAAAAAGTCGGTATCAAGCCGAACTTGTTCCGATTTTTCTGCTTCGATGCAAATCTCCGCCATCTGCTCAATGGTCTTCACGGGGTACATTCCCGTGGCCGATTCCGCTGACAACATTACGGCATCGGTCCCATCCAAAACCGCATTGGCGACGTCACTCACCTCAGCACGCGTTGGCACCGGCGCGCTAATCATGGACTCCATCATTTGCGTGGCGGTAATCGTGAACTTATCTGCTTCACGGGCCAGCTTGATCATCCGCTTTTGCAGGGCGGGCACAGCAGGGTTGCCGACCTCAATGGCGAGGTCGCCGCGCGCCACCATAATACCGTCGCTCTCAGCAATGATGCTATTGAGTGCATCGGGTTCAATCGCTTCGGCGCGCTCCACTTTGGCAATCAATTTAACCTTATGCACACCGTGCTTGGCACTCGCCGCATCCGCTAATTTGCGGGCGTAAGCCATATCCGCACCATCTTTTGGAAAGCTGATGGCAACAAAGTCGACGCCCATTGCAATCGCGGCATCCAAATCGAGAATGTCTTTCTCCGTTAAGGCAGGGGCTGTTAAACCACCGCCAGCACGATTGATCCCTTTGTTATTCGAGAGTGCACCACCAAGCTCAACCCGCGTATGAATCTCACCGCCCTTTACCGACTCGACTCGCAACACGATCAAGCCGTCATTGAGCAGCAAGCGATCGCCTGTACGGACGTCATTGGGTAAATTTTTGTAGTCAAGACCAACCCGCTCGTCATTACCTAGATTGCAGGCAACATCCAAAATAAATGCAGCACCTTCCTTCAGCATGGCTTTACCGTCTGCGAATTTGCCAACTCGGATCTTGGGCCCTTGTAGGTCCGCCATGATGCCGAGCTCGCGACCTACCTCAGCGCAAATCGATCGGACTAAGTCGTGACGTGCACGGTGATCTTCAACAGTGCCGTGCGAGAAGTTCAGCCGAACCACATCCAATCCGGCGCGGATCATGTCTCGCAAAACTGCTGGCTTCTCCGAAGCGGGTCCTAGTGTTGCAATAATCTTTGTGGCTCGTAACATGAAACACTCCTTTTTATTCACTTCCTCGCTCAACCAACACCGCAAACGCCGGTAATGTTTTACCTTCCAAAAACTCGAGGAAAGCGCCGCCGCCGGTAGATATGTAATCGATTTGATTCTCTATGCCGTACTTCGCAATCGCTGCCAAGGTATCGCCGCCGCCCGCAATCGAGAATGCCGGGGAATGGGCAATGGCTGCTGCAATCATTTTGGTACCACCACCAAATTGATCAATCTCAAAAACCCCTAAAGGCCCGTTCCATACAATCGTGCCCGCATGGGCCAGCATAGTAGATAGGCGTGCAGCTGTTTTTGGGCCCACATCCAAAATCATGTCGTCCTCCGCCACTTCATTGGATGACACCCGATTGGCACGCGCCAAGGGTGAGAGTTCGTTGGCTACGACCACGTCTTCGGGAATCGGCACATGAGCGCCACGCTTTTCCATCAGCTCCATGATTTCCCGGGCTTCGTTAACGAGGTCGGGTTCGGCCAAGGACTTACCAATCGGCAGGCCTTTGGCTAGCATGAAGGTATTCGCAATACCGCCGCCCACAATGAGCTCATCTACTTTTTCAGCCAAGGCTTTCAGAATAGTCAGCTTGCTCGATACCTTTGATCCTGCGACGATGGCGATCAAGGGGCGCTTGGGATTGGCAAGGGCTCGGCTTAAGGCATCGAGCTCAGCCGCCATCAATGGGCCCGCACAGGCAATCGGCGCAAAACGCGCCACACCATGGGTAGTAGCTTCAGCGCGATGCGCTGTCCCGAACGCATCATTGACATAGACATCACAGAGTGCGGCAATTTTTTTTGAGAGTGCTTCGCTGTTTTTCTTTTCGCCCACATTGATGCGGCAGTTCTCCAGCAGCACGAGATCGCCGGGCTGAAGATCAAAACCACCATCGACCCAATTGCTAATCAGGGGCACTTTGCGATTGAGGATTTCTGCGATGCGCTGCGCTACCGGTGCCAAGCTGTCTTCCGGTTTAAATTGACCTTCGGTTGGTCTGCCCAAATGGGAAGTCACCATCACTGCGGCACCAGCTTGTAGGCAAATTTCTATGGCCGGAGTGGACGCCCGAATGCGGGTGTCTTCTGTAATATTGCCAGCCTCATCCTGGGGCACATTCAGATCCGAGCGAATAAGTACCCGCTTACCTTTTAACAGTCCAGCCTGCGCTAAGTCATGGAGGCGTTTTACTTTAAAAAGGGTATCGGACATGGAAATACAATTCGGTAAAAGAACAATCCCCCATTCTAAAACCAGTAGCGCAGCGCGCTATAAACCAGCATCCCAATAATGAGGGTTGGCAACATGGTGCGTAGCCAGGTAAAAGCCAGAAAAGCAGCCAAACCAGCCCAAATCTGTGGTGTAGCCCAATTAAATTGGCTAATTTGGGTGGCGCCCACCGGCATGATGATCTCCGGAGCCAAAATAGCCACAATCGCTGCTAGCGGGGCATACCGAATGGCGCGCAGAATGATTTCCGGCATCCGCATCCGATCCCCCCAAAACATAAAAAAGCCGCGTGTGCATAAGGTCACTAGGCCCATACCCACAAAGAGTAGGCTGATTTCAAGGGGGGTGAGACTAGGCATACTTAATCACCCGCACTAACTGGCTTGGTTAGGGGGTCTTTGGGGCGGCGATCACTGACAATGCCCACCACAATTGCGGCAATGATCGCTAAAACGATGTTGAGCTTAAAAGGCAATCCCATACTCAGCACGGCAACTAGAGCCGCAACGCCAGCAGCCCAGCGCGCTGCAGCACGGTCCAGCATGGGCACAATAATCGCAATTAAGGCAAGAGTACCGGCAAACTCCAGTCCCCAGCTTTGCGGAATTTGCCCTGCTAGGGCAATACCCAAGAGGGAACCCAACTGCCAAATACCCCAGTTACCGCAGGTTAGCCCATACATAAAGGCGATACGCGATTGACGGGCAGTCGCGCTTTCCTCGGGCGGGTGAGCGTCAGGGTGCCTCGCGGTGTACATCAAATAGCCAAAATCGGCCGTGAAATAACCCAAGGTGGCTCGGCGCCAGAGCGGCAAGGAGCAGAAATGCGCCTGCATCCCAATGCTAAAGATAACGAAGCGCAAGTTGACAACAAATGCCGTCATTAAGATGGTCCAGATTGGTAGGCCCAGAGCAATGAGGGGTAATGCAGCCAGTTGCGCTGTGCCCGCAAAAACCAAGAGGCTCATGCTGACAGCCTGCCAGAGGGTCAAAGTGGATTTCCCCATGGCCAAACCGGTCACTAAAGCCCAGGTAAAAATTGTCACTACGGACGTTGACATGGTGCGCAAGCCATCCTGAAAAGCCAGCCGCTCAGCGCGCGACCAAGCAAAATACGGCAAATGGCACAGAATGGGGAGGACTTTAGGGTGCTTAGGCATTGAAGCTCCATTATAGGAAGCGCTGCCGCCTGCTCTACAATAAAGCCCATGTTAGGCAGCTTGGTTTTGTAAGTCGATTGCAGAACTGAAGGCTCCGATTAATTCAACGCAAAAGGTAGAAAACATGTCGATGTCTGACCGCGATGGTTTTATTTGGTCCAATGGAAAACTCATTCCATGGCGCGAAGCAACAACCCATGTGCTAACGCACAGCTTGCATTACGGCATGGGCGTGTTCGAGGGCATTCGGGCGTACAAGACGCCTAAAGGCACTGCGATCTTTCGCCTGAATGAGCACGTCAAGCGCTTATTCAATGGCACCAAAATTTTCCAAATCACACTGCCTTACACCGAAGCAGAAATCCGGCAAGCCATCATTGATGTTGTCAATGCCAACCAATTGGAGTCGTGCTACATCCGGCCCTTGATTTACATTGGCTCAGAAAAACTCGGCATCTCCCCCAAAGGCAACACGATTCATACCGTCATTGCTGCTTGGCTGTGGGGCGCCTACCTTGGTGAAGATGGTCTCAATAAAGGCATTCGGGTTAAGACATCGTCTTTCACGCGGCACTTTGTTAATTCATCTTTAGTACGCGCCAAGGCATCGGGCTATTACATTAATTCGATTCTGGCTAATCAAGAAGTCACTGCCAACGGCTACGACGAAGCCTTACTGCTCGATACCGAAGGCTATGTATCGGAAGGTTCTGGCGAAAATCTGTTCATGGTGCGCAATGGTATTGTCTACACGCCGGATTTGGCATCGTGCCTTGATGGCATTACCCGTGACTCGATTATTCAGATTGCCAAGGACTTGGGATTTGAAGTACGTGAAAAACGCCTTACGCGTGATGAAGTCTATACCGCGGATGAAGCCTTCTTTACTGGTACCGCAGCGGAAGTGACACCGATTCGCGAACTCGATGACCGCATGATTGGCGATGGCGCTAAGGGGCCGATTACCAAGCAAATTCAGGATGTATTTTTTGATACGGTGTATGGCAAGAATGACCGTTACAGTGATTGGCTCACCCCAGTCAAGTAAGACAGCCCATAAAAGGATCCGTCATGAGTCAAGCACCCACTGCAGCGCCAAGCCCCGTGATGGTCAATGGCGCTGATTTGCCTTTGCATTGCCCAACGAGCGATACGCCGAGCTGGAATTTACACCCCCGTGTTTTTTTAGATATTACGCACACTGGGCAAGCAAAGTGTCCTTATTGCGGAACTGAGTACCACTTGATTCCTGGTACGGAACCCCGCGGCCATTAATCACCCCATCCCCGCATCCATCAACCGAGACGGGGGCTTAAAAATGCATCGCATTCTTATCATCGCCCCGAACTGGATTGGCGATGCCGTGATGTCGCAGCCCCTGCTGGCGACAATCAAAGCTTCCCATCCCCATGCAGTGATCGATGTTTTGGCCACGCCCTGGGTAGCACCGGTATACCGAGCTTGTAGTGAAGTAGCTGAATTAATTGAGGCCGACCTTCGGCATAGGCAATTGCAGTGGGGTCTGCGGCGCGCACTCGCCGCTCAGATTAAACAGCGCGGCTACGCTAGCTGCTATGTTCTACCCAATAGCTTTAAGTCAGCCCTTATTCCTTGGCTGGCAAATATTCCAGTCCGGATTGGCTATCAAGGTGAGCTGCGTCGTTTCTTACTAACAGAAACCAAAGCCAATTCACCGAAAACGCAGCGTATCCCCATGGTGGAACACTATGCCAATTTGTGTGCGCCAACCCGCAATTCAG
>CAWUTW010000117.1:0-2621 GCA_963925585.1 uncultured Polynucleobacter sp.
GACTGAGGCAGCCTTAAAAGACAAGTTAAACCGAGCACGTGCCTTGGCGCCAGCCTTACCCGTTTTTATTCAGCTCTCGCACGCCGGCCGCAAGGCATCGAGCTCAACCCCATGGGAGGGTGGCCAGTTGCTGGCAGAAGATCAGGGTGGCTGGGCTATCTGTGGTCCATCGGAGATTCCGCAGCTGCCCAATGAACGCGCTCCACATTCGATGAGTGCGGCTGAGCTTCAAGAGATGATCGATGCATTTGTTGCTGCAGCTAAACGTGCTCATCGAATTGGCATCGACGGGGTGGAATTGCACTGTGCACACGGGTATTTATTGCACCAATTTTTATCGCCGATTGCAAACCAACGCAGCGATGAATACGGCGGATCATTTGAGAACCGCATTCGTTTTCCGCTGGAGTTGTTTAAAGCGGTCCGCGCCGCGTATTCCGGGGTGCTGGGCTTGCGTCTTTCGGCTTCGGATTGGATCGATGGCGGCTGGACCACCGAAGAGTCAACTGAGTTTGCCGTTCACTTAAAGGCGGCAGGCGCCAATTTTATACACGTTTCATCGGGTGGCATTTCCCGAGCGCAACAGATTGCCATTGGACCAGATTACCAAGTGCCTTTTGCGAAAGTAATTAAAGCGCATGCTGAGTTACCTACCATTACCGTGGGATTAATTACCAGTCCGCAGCAAGCCGAGGCCATTTTGGAGCGGGGCGATGCTGATCTGATTGGCCTCGCTAGGGCCTTTTTGTACAAGCCGCGCTGGGGGTGGGAAGCGGCAGCAGCCCTTAAAGGCGAAGTGCATGCCAGCGAGCAGTATTGGCGGTGTTTGCCTGCCGAGGCACAGGCGGTATTCGGCGCTGTGCGGATTGGTCAGCGTTAGGCTTGGGCGCGCGAAGCCGGATCAGCTAGCGCCTGTACAAATGCCTTTGCGGTGCTGAGTAATAAGCGGTCGCGTCCAAGTCCGGCAACCAGTTGCACGCCTACCGGCATGTGATTTGGTCCTGTACTGACATTAATGTTGATGCAGGGATAGCCCAGTACCGACCACGAGCGGCAAAAGATGGGATCGCCGGTGTGGGACTTGGTAGCAGGAGCCTCACCGATGGCGCTAGGGGTAATGATGACATCAGCGTGGTCTGCAAAAAACTGATCCATTGCTTGCCGTGCTTGCGCAATGTAAATTAAATCGGCGGTGTAGGTTTCATAGGGTATGGCGGCACCATCTTTGAGTTGAGCCGTTATTTTGCTGCTGAGTAGCTTGGGGTAATGCACCCGCTCAAATAAAAAACTGCGGGACATTTCTGAAGTCATGATGCGACTTTGTGCATCGGCTAAGCCGTCAAACAGCGTGGGCAAGGTTACTTCGGCGATACCATGGTGGCTGATGGTGTTTGCGGCAAAGCGAGCCAAGCCCATTGCGGTATGGGTTTCTTTTTGCGCCAAGGGCCAATGCACGGTATTTGCAAGAACAATGCGTGGTTTGTGGTGCAGCGCATCGATCGTCGCCAAATGGTGATCGCCGCTCATCGCTGCAACGCCCAAGGCAACATCGCTTACTGTTCTACCAAAACAGCCCAAGGTATCCAATGAAATCGAGAGGCTTTTAATGCCTGCAATACTGACCTTGCCGTAGGTCGGCTTATAGCCAACCACACCACAAAAGCTCGCAGGACGAATGATGGATGCGGCTGTTTGGGTACCGGTAGCCAAGGGAACCATAAAGTCGGCTACGGCTGCAGCAGAGCCACTGGAGGAGCCGCCGGGAGTGTGTGCCGTGTTGTGGGGATTGGCAGTGGGCCCGCTCTTAAAAGTCGCGAATTCCGTTGTCACGGTTTTGCCCAAAATAATGCCGCCGGCTTTGCGCATCAGCGCAATAGAAACAGCATCCGTCGTTGGTTGGTGCTTGTTATAGATGGGCGAGCCATAGGTCGTGGGTAGGTCGTAGGTATCAAAGAGGTCTTTTACGCCAAAAGGTAGCCCATGCAAAAGGCCAGTCGATGCGCCGCGATCGAGTTGCCGTGCACGCACGATGGCATTTTCTTTACCAATACTTACCCACGCCTTGATGGTAGGTTCGCGTTGCCCAATGCGGTCCAAACACGCCAAGACTAAATGCTCTGCCTTAATCTTTCCTTGGGCAAGGGCAAGGGCGGCGTCGGATGCGCTGAGGCTTTCAAGATCGTTCATGCGTATATTCTAATGGTGCTGGCGTATGATCGCAATTCAGCTCAGTTCACCCCTGTTTTTTTATCACCCCTTATTCACTTTTATGGCCATTCCCCACACCATCAACCGCGAAGCCTGGTTACAAGAGGCGGTTCGACGCCTTGAGCCGATTTTTTCAAAGGCAGGGTATGCGATTCCGCCGGTTCGCGTGTCCTGCGGCTTTCCAGCTTCTAGCAGTCCGCGAACGACTTTGGGTCAGTGCTGGCCACGCGAGCGCTCAGGCGACGGCGTGAATGAAATTTTTATTTCCCCCAAATTAGATGAACCCGTTCAGTTACTGGACACCTTGGTTCATGAGCTCTGCCATGCAGTGGATGACTGTTTTAGTGGCCATGGTGAGGATTTTAAGGGGATAGCGCAGGCACTAGGCTTAGAGGGACCTGCACGCATGGCCC
>CAWUTW010000118.1:0-3542 GCA_963925585.1 uncultured Polynucleobacter sp.
GATGCGAGCGCGACACGCTACGACTCCATTACCTTTGATGAGGCCATCATTCAAAACCTGCAAGTAATGGATGCAACTGCATTTGCCTTGTGCCGCGACCGCAAGTTGCCGATCAAAGTATTTTCAATCTTAAAACCGGGAGCCTTGCTGCGCGTAGTGCAGGGCGAGTACGAAGGCACCTTGGTGCACGTCTAATAGGAGAACAGCATGTCTGCAGTTGAAATCAAAAACACGACTGAACAAAAGATGCAAAAGTCGCTCGAGTCCTTAAAGAGCGGCCTGGCCAAAATTCGTTCGGGCCGTGCTAATCCCGGCATCTTGGAGCACATTCAGGTTGATTACTACGGCAACCCCACACCCTTATCGCAGGTGGCCAATTTGGGCTTAGCGGATGCACGCACGATCAATGTCCAGCCGTTTGAAAAGACCATGGTTGCGGTGATTGAAAAAGCCATTCGGGATTCCGATTTGGGTTTAAATCCGGCATCGCAAGGAACGGTTATTCGAGTGCCGATGCCAGCCCTTACGGAAGAGCGTCGTCGTGAATTAACCAAGCTCGTCAAAAGTGAAGGTGAAGATGCAAAGATTGCGGTCCGTAATTTACGCCGGGATGCCAATGAGCATTTAAAACGCCTGACGAAAGATAAAGAAATATCTGAGGACGAAGAGCGTCGCGCTACCGATGAAATTCAGAAGATGACAGACAAGGCAGTCATCGACATCGACAAAATTGTGGTTGATAAGGAAAAGGAAATCATGACGGTGTAGTTGCTGTCACGATTCTTACTTAGCAAAGTCCATGGTTAAACACACCAGCTCAACAATTGAAATCCCGCAAGTCAGGGCGGTGCCGCGCCATGTGGCGATCATCATGGATGGCAATGGGCGCTGGGCAGGCAAGCGTCACATGCCACGCGTTGCGGGCCACTCTGAAGGCTTGGGCGCGGTTCGCAAGGTCGTCGAGGAGTGCCGTCGTCAAGGCGTTGAATTTCTCACCGTGTTTGCCTTTAGTTCCGAGAATTGGCGTCGCCCCCCAGAAGAAGTTGGCTTTTTAATGAAGCTCTTCCTTAAATCCTTGCGCGGCGAAGTGGACCGCTTGGCCGAGAATGGGATTCAGCTGCGCCTGATTGGTGATTTAAGTCAATTCGATCAGTCGATTCAGGAGATGATTGCCTTCTCCCAAGAAAAGACGGCGCACTGCAAAGACCTCACCTTGACGGTCGCCGCGAATTACGGCGGGCGCTGGGACATTTTGCAAGCGACGCGTGCAATGTTGCGAGCCAATCCTAATGTTGCAGCCGATGCAGTATCAGAAGACCTTCTGCAGCCGTATTTATCGATGGCCTACGCACCCGAACCGGATTTGTTTATTCGCACCGGTGGCGAGCAGCGTGTCAGCAACTTCTTGCTTTGGCAATTGGCCTATACCGAGCTTTACTTTACCAATACGTTGTGGCCAGACTTTACCGCGACGGATTTACAGGCTGCATTCGATTGGTTTAGTCAGCGCGAGCGCCGTTTTGGTCGTACCAGCGCCCAGCTTGCCTCAGAAACCCTTTCCGCTTCAACTTAAGCGACCTCATGCTGAAGACCCGGGTAATTACTGCAACACTATTATTGGCAGTTTTTTTACCGATCCTGTTTCTATTACCGCCAATCTATATTAATGGGCTTTTTCTCATCATGATCCTTTTAGCTGCATGGGAGTGGAGTCGCTTGATTGCGCCCGGTGCAACTCGAGCGGCATTGGTCTATACCGGCCTGTGTTTCATAGCGATTGCGGCCTTGCTCTTCTTCTCTAATGTGGATGTGGATATTGCACTGCTGTTATTGGCGATGGTGTTTTGGGTCATTGGGGCGCCAGTCATCATGTCGCGCGGTACCCGGCTTACGCCATCGAAGTGGCAATACTTTTTGGCTGTGCTGGGTTTGATCTTATTACCAGCTACTTGGTTCGCCTTAGTGTTCTTGCGGGAAATGGGTTTGCTGTGGCTACTCACGGCAATGGCTTTGGTTTGGGTAGCTGACATTGGCGCCTATTTTGTTGGTAAGGCATTTGGGCGCCGTCGTTTAGCTCCGCAGTTAAGCCCGGGTAAAACGGTTGAAGGTGCTCTGGGCGGGATTGTGCTCTGCTGCTTATTTGCGACCGTATGTGCGCAGTATCTACCGCCAACGGCAACCATTTTTGGTGCCTTTGCATTGAGTTGGGGTTGGCTGCCGATGTTTTTATTGGTGATTAGCCTAACGATACTCAGCATTGTTGGCGATTTATTTGAATCCCAACTCAAAAGGCTGTCTGGAGTAAAAGACAGCAGTCATTTGCTGCCTGGACATGGCGGCGTTCTCGATCGCATCGATGCGCTTTTGCCAACCATGCCGATCGTCGTCTTACTCGTTGGGCTTTTAAAATGAACAGCCCCAGCAATCCTTCTTTGCGCCGCCGCATTGCGGTATTGGGCTCTACCGGATCGATCGGTGTGAATACCCTGGATGTGATTCGGGCGCATCCCGATCGCTTTCAGGTGGTTGCGTTGACGGCAGGACGGCAGGTCGAGCGCTTGGCACAGCAGTGCTTGGAATTTAAGCCTCGCATTGCTGTGGTAGCCGATGCCGCTGGCGCGGTAGAGTTAAGGCAATTGCTTGCAGAAAAGAGCAGTCAACTGACGATCCTCCACGGTCCAGAGGCATTGCTTACTGCTGTTCTGGAGTCGGACTGCGATACCGTCATGGCGGCGATTGTAGGTGCTGCTGGTTTAGCGCCTACCTTGGCTGCTGCTAGGGCAGGCAAACGTATTCTGCTAGCCAATAAAGAAGCCCTCGTGATGTCAGGCGATCTGTTCATGAGCGCAGTCAAAGCGGGTGGCGCAGAGCTTTTGCCGATTGATAGCGAGCACAACGCGATTTTCCAATGCTTACCGAATCGGTTTGGTTCGACATCGAATGGAAATACACGCGACCATTTTGGTGTTGAGGAGCTTTGGCTTACAGCATCTGGCGGCCCCTTTCGGGAGAAGAGCCTTTCTGCATTAAAAACCATTACGCCCGATGAGGCATGTGCACACCCCAATTGGGTGATGGGGCGTAAGATCTCGGTCGATTCAGCGACCATGATGAATAAAGGCCTAGAGGTAATTGAGGCCCACTGGTTGTTCGGCCTACCGCTAACTCAAATACGGGTGTTGATTCATCCGCAGAGCGTGGTGCACTCCATGGTGCGCTATCGCGATGGCTCGGTGATTGCTCAATTGGGTCAACCCGATATGCGAACCCCGATTGCCCATGGCTTGGCTTGGCCTGATCGCATAGATGCTGGCGTAGCACCACTGAATTTAACGCAGCTATCGGCACTCCAATTTTCGGAGCCTGATTTTGATCGCTTTCCATGCTTGGCGCTGGCATTTGAAGCAGCAAAAGCGGGCGGTACTGCCCCAGCCCTTCTGAATGCCGCCAATGAAGTGGCAGTGGCTGCGTTTTTAGATCAGCGCTTACCGTATTTGCAAATCGCTAGCGTGGTTCGCGAAACACTGTCCGCCATTCAATCT
>CAWUTW010000119.1:0-6656 GCA_963925585.1 uncultured Polynucleobacter sp.
GAGATTTCCAATGAGCGTGTCAAAGAAGTCAAAGACGTCCTGCAAGAAGGTCAAATTGTTCGCGTGAAGTTATTGGCTGCAGATGAGCGCGGTCGTTTACGTCTCTCGCTTAAAGCAGCGATGGCAGAAGAGGGCGGCACGATTGCTCCTTTAGCTAGCGCAGAGCCATCGACTGAAGAGCAGGCCTAAGCTGTTATTGGTGCTTTTTAAATAGGAACCGTGCCATGCGCGTTGTTGAAATTCGTGAATTTGGTGCCCCTGAGGTATTGATTCCTACGACTCGCCCAGATCCTGCTCTTCCCAGTGCAGGATCGGGTGAAATTTTGATCAAAGTCCTAGCGGCCGGAATTAATCGCCCCGATGTGTTGCAACGCAAAGGGCATTACCCGGTTCCCGCTGGTGCATCCGATATTCCTGGACTCGAAGTTGCCGGCGAAATCATTGGCGGTGATCTGACGCATGCCGATAATCAATTTGGACTCAAGATGGGCGATAAAGTCTGCGCCCTTGTGCAGGGCGGCGGCTATGCTGAACTCTGCATTGCCCCAGTCGCACAATGCCTGCCTTACCCCACCGGTTTTACTGACTTGGAAGCAGCTTCCTTGCCAGAAACATTTTTTACGGTTTGGAGCAACGTCTTCATGCGGGGCGAGCTTGCTGCAGGAGAAACATTGCTGGTTCAGGGTGGGTCAAGCGGCATTGGCGTGACTGCAATTTTGATTGCGAAAGCCTTAGGTCACCGTGTTTTTGTTACCGCAGGCACCGATGAAAAATGCGCAGCCTGTATTCAGCTTGGCGCAGATCTAGCGATCAATTACAAAACCCACGACTTTGTGGAAGAAATTAAGAAAGCCACCGACGGCAAGGGTGTAAACGTCATATTGGATATGGTCACTGGCACGTATTTGCAGCGCGAGATCGACTGTTTAGCAGACGATGGCCGGATCGTGGTCATCGCCATTATGGGTGGCTCTAAATCCGAGGTGAATACCGGGCAAATCTTACGCCGGCGTTAAACGATTACAGGTTCTACACTGCGCCCAAGACCCGTTTCCTTTAAGCGTGAAATTGCGAAACAGCTATTTGAGCGAGTTTGGCCGATCATGAATCAAGGCTCTTTGAAACCGGTGATTTATAAAACGTATAGCCTCGATCAGGCTTCCGAGGCGCATCGCTTGATGGAATCAAGTGAGCACGTTGGCAAGATTATTTTAACGGTTTGACATAGGCTTAGCTAACGCATGCGACCGATAACAGTGATTGGGAACTGGAAAATGCACGGCAGCCAAGCCGACTGCCGCCACTGGATTGAAACGGTCTGCGCAGAAATGGAAAAAGGCATGCCAGCGGGTCGTCGTTTTGGTTTATGCCCACCTTATCCTTATTTGTCCGACTGCAGCCAGAGAATTGCGGCATGTTCTTCTGCGTCGCTTGCGCTCGGCGCGCAAGATGTCTCCGCCGAAATGGGCGGCGCCTTTACGGGTGAGGTGAGTGCGGCGATGCTCCACGAATTTGGTTGCAAATACGTTTTAGTTGGGCATTCTGAGCGCCGTGATCGGTTTAATGAATCCGATCGCTTGATTGCGGACAAAGCCCTCCAAGCATTAGATCAGGGATTAACCCCGGTGATCTGCGTAGGCGAAACTGCGGATGAACGCAACTCAGGCAGGGCAGTTGAGGTGGTGCGGTCTCAGGTTGCCCGGCAAATTGCGATTTTACAAGACCGTTTGGTGGATTCCTTGCTTGCCTACGAGCCCGTTTGGGCGATTGGAACCGGCCAGGTGGCAAGCGCTCAAATTGCACAAGACATGCATCGCGAGATTCGCTTGCAATTGGCTGAATTCAATACCGATATCGCATCGCATATCGGCATTTTGTATGGCGGTAGTGTGAAGTTTGACAATGCGGTAGAGCTATTTGGCATGCCAGACATCGACGGTGGATTAATTGGCGGCGCCTCCTTAGATCCGCAGGAATTCTTGGCCATTTGCCGAGCATAAATTTTTAATTGGAGATAAACCATGGAATGGTTAAAAACAGCGTTGATGGTGGTGCAAGTGTGTTCTGCCCTGGCAATCATCTTATTGGTTCTATTGCAGCAAGGTAAGGGAGCCGACATGGGCGCTGCCTTCGGCTCAGGTGCCTCTGGTAGCGTCTTTGGCGCAAGCGGCTCGGCAAATTTTTTATCCCATGCTACCGCTGTACTGGCTTTTGTTTTTTTTGCGGCGACGATTGCAATTACCTGGATTGGTAATAAAAAGCCTGCCGATGCAGGCGTTTTGTCTGGCACTACTGCACCTGCGGCAACCGGAGCGAATCCGCCTGCTGCCCCAGTTCAAGACCCATCGAAACCCGCAGTACCAAAATAGAAAATACAGCTACAAAAAATGGCCAAATGACATCATTTTTTGTAGGAATTAAGCGAAGTACCGGTAGTCCTCTTGCAGTAGAATTGATGGGTTTTACGAATGCCGACGTGGTGAAATTGGTAGACACGCTATCTTGAGGGGGTAGTGGCTTAGGCTGTGCGAGTTCGAGTCTCGCCGTCGGCACCAATTCGTATCTGATTTGTTCTAAGTCAACTCCTCAATTTGGCTTTTAGTCCATAATCAAATGTGTTTATTGGGATACTTTTAGAGTTAATTTTGGACTTAAAACTGCCTTCAGATCAGGATTGCTTTGGACCTCGCTAATTACTTCCCCATCTTGCTTTTTATTCTTGTCGGCATTGCCGTCGGAATAGTGCCGATGTTTTTGGGCAAGGTCTTGGCGCCATCCCGTCCTGATGCAGAAAAACTCTCCTCCTACGAGTGCGGCTTTGAGGCATTTGAAGATGCCCGCATGAAATTCGATGTGCGCTATTACTTGGTTGCCATCCTCTTTATTTTGTTTGACCTGGAAACGGCCTTTTTGTTCCCTTGGGGTGTTGCTCTGCGCGACATCGGTTGGGAAGGCTACGCATCCATGGTGGTATTCCTATTTGTGTTCATCGTGGGATTCGTTTACATCTGGAAAAAGGGCGCTCTCGACTGGGAGTGATCGTTATGGCACTGGAAGGCGTACTCAAAGAAGGATTTATTACCACCTCAGCGGATCAGTTGATTAACTGGACCCGTACGGGATCCCTATGGCCGATGACCTTTGGCCTAGCCTGCTGTGCAGTAGAGATGATGCATGCGGGCGCTGCACGCTATGACTTGGATCGCTTCGGTGTGGTCTTCCGTCCTTCGCCGCGGCAGTCCGATCTGATGATTGTGGCGGGTACGCTCTGTAATAAGATGGCCCCTGCATTGCGTAAGGTTTACGATCAAATGCCCGAGCCCCGCTGGGTGATTTCGATGGGCTCGTGCGCTAATGGCGGCGGCTATTACCATTACTCCTATTCTGTGGTGCGCGGTTGTGATCGCATCGTACCGGTTGACATTTACGTACCAGGTTGCCCGCCGACTGCAGAAGCCCTGATCTACGGCATTATTCAACTGCAAGCCAAAATTGGCCGCACCAGCACCATTGCGCGGAAGGCATAGGAATGTCTGAGCGCTTGATTCAATTGCAGTCTCACGTCGAGCGCGCCCTTGGCGGACGCGTGCAGTCGATCACATTAGCCTTGAATGAGTTAACGGTGGTGTTGCGCGCGGACACGTATCTCGAGTCTGCTTTGATTTTGCGTGACGATCCGGCACTTGGCTTTGAGCAGCTGATTGATTTATGCGGCATTGATTACCAAGATTACCTTGATGGCAGCTACAGTGGTTCCCGTTTTGCGGTGGTAACCCATTTGTTATCGGTCAAGCACAATCTGCGTTTACGCCTTCGGGTCTTTGCGCCAGACGATAGCTATCCCTTGGTTTCCTCGCTCACTTCCGTGTGGAGCTCAGCCAATTGGTTTGAACGCGAAGCATTTGACCTGTTTGGTATTTTGTTTGATGGGCATGCTGATCTGCGCCGCATCTTGACCGACTATGGATTTATTGGTCACCCCTTCCGCAAAGACTTTCCGATTTCAGGAAATGTTGAAATGCGCTACGACCCCGAGTTGCAGCGGGTTGTGTACCAGCCAGTCACGATTGAGACCCGTGAGGTTACGCCGCGCGTGGTACGGGAAGAGCAATACGGAGGCCCCGTTTAAACATGGCCGAAATCAAAAATTACACCCTGAACTTTGGTCCACAGCATCCGGCTGCGCACGGCGTTTTGCGCTTAGTGCTGGAATTGGATGGCGAAGTCATTCAGCGCGCTGACCCGCACATTGGTTTATTGCACCGCGCGACAGAAAAACTCGCTGAGACACGTACTTGGATTCAGAGCGTGCCCTATATGGATCGCCTCGATTACGTCTCGATGATGGTGAACGAGCACGCCTATGTGATGGCCATTGAAAAATTACTCAACGTCGAAGTACCGCTACGCGCGCAATACATCCGCGTGATGTATGACGAGTTAACACGCTTGCTTAACCACTTACTATGGATTGGTTGCCACGGCTTAGACGTTGGTGCGATGGCCGTTTTCTTGTATGCCTTCCGCGATCGCGAAGATATTTTTGATATGTACGAAGCTGTTTCGGGTGCACGCATGCACGCAGCCTATTACCGTCCGGGTGGTGTCTATCGTGATCTGCCCGAGCGCATGCCGCAGTTTGCTGAGTCCAAGACCCGCAGTAGCAGTGCACTCAAGCGCTTAAACGAAGACCGCAGCGGTTCCTTGCTTGATTTTATAGAGGCGTTTACGCAGCGTTTTCCCGGAAACGTCGATGAGTACTGCAATTTATTAACGGATAACCGCATTTGGAAGCAGCGCCTAGTCGGTATTGGGGTTGTAACGCCTGAGCGTGCTTTGCAACTGGGCTTTACGGGTCCCATGCTCCGCGGTTCTGGTGTGGAGTGGGATTTACGGAAGAAGCAACCGTATGAAGTCTACGATCGATTGAACTTTGAGATTCCGGTTGGCGTCAATGGCGACTCCTACGATCGGTATTTGATTCGTATGGAAGAGATGCGCCAATCCAATCGCATTGTGCAGCAGTGTATTGCGTGGCTGCGTGCCAATCCTGGACCGGTGATGAGTGATAACCACAAGGTATCGCCACCAGCCCGTGTTGACATGAAAACCAATATGGAAGAATTGATTCATCACTTCAAACTCTTTACGGAAGGTATCCATGTTCCTGCTGGAGAGGCTTATGCAGCAGTGGAGCACCCCAAAGGTGAGTTTGGTATCTACGCCGTATCGGATGGCGCGAATAAGCCATACCGCTTAAAAATCCGTGCCCCTGGTTTTGTGCATCTGGCAGCGCTCGATGAAATGGCCCGAGGCCACATGATTGCCGATGCGGTAACGATTATCGGTACACAAGACATTGTGTTTGGCGAGATTGACCGCTAATCGCATAGGTAGCCGGGATTAATTCATGACACACATTTCGACCATGCAACTCTCTGCACAGACGCGCGCCGATATGGAGCGCAATATTGCGAAGTACCCCGCTGACCAAAAGCAATCCGCTGTAATGGCTTGCTTAATTGCAGTACAAACCGAAGTGGGTTGGGTATCGCCAGAAGTGATTTCTGAAGTGGCGTCACTGCTGGGGATGACTACGATTGCCGTCGACGAAGTCGCTACTTTTTATAACATGTACGACACCAAGCCAATTGGGCGATACAAAATTGTGGTCTGCACCAATTTGCCATGCCAACTGAGTAATGGTGAGCGCGCTGCCAAGCATTTAAAGCAGCAATTAGGCATTGGTTTTAATGAGACCACACCTTGCGGCACATTTACCTTAAAAGAGGGTGAGTGCATGGGTGCCTGCGGCGACTCGCCGGTGATGTTAGTGAACAATAAAACCATGTGCAGTTTTATGAGCAATGAAAAAATCGATGCGCTCTTAAATGAGTTGCGCGCTTCGGCAAAAGGACTACCAGCATGATCAGTTTGCATAACCGTCACATCAAACCTTTAATTTTGGCTGGCCTCAATGGTGATAACTGGGGCCTCAAAGACTATGAAAGCCGCGGTGGTTATCAGCAGCTGCGCCGAATTCTGAAGGATAAAGTCACGCCAGACGCATTGATCGCAGAGTTAAAAGCATCGTCATTGCGCGGTCGTGGGGGCGCAGGCTTTCCGACTGGACTGAAGTGGAGCTTTATGCCCCGTCAGTTTCCAGGTCAGAAGTATTTAGTTTGCAATAGCGATGAGGGCGAGCCCGGCACCTTCAAAGACCGTGACATCATGCGTTACAACCCGCATGCATTGATCGAAGGCATGATCATCGGTGCCTACGCCATGGGCATTAGCGTTGGCTATAACTACATCCACGGTGAAATCTGGGAAGTCTATACCCGCTTTGAAGAGGCATTGGAAGAGGCTCGCGCCGCAGGTTACTTGGGTGATTCGATTCTAGGAACAGACTTTAACTTCCAGCTGCATGCATCTCCAGGTTGGGGCGCTTATATTTGCGGTGAAGAGACTGCCTTACTCGAATCCCTCGAAGGCAAAAAGGGCCAGCCCCGTTTCAAACCACCGTTCCCTGCGAGCTTTGGTTTGTATGGCAAACCTACTACCATTAACAATACCGAAACCTTCGCGGCCGTGCCCTTCATATTGGCGATCGGCGGGGAAGCGTATTTGCAATTAGGTAAGCCCAATAATGGCGG
>CAWUTW010000120.1:0-8800 GCA_963925585.1 uncultured Polynucleobacter sp.
GGAAGGGTTGGCACTGGACTGAAGGTGGTGTTTTTGATTGGCAGATTGAGCCTGAATTCCCCTGGGTATTTCGCGGAGTAGGGAATTTGATTTGGATCCCCTTTAATCAATAGACTGCCTTGTTGAACTTCACCACCAGCAAAAGCCTTACTCAGATAGGTGCGCGTATCGCGATCCATTTCTACTGGAAGATACCGATGCGCCTGATTAAGTGTGGCACGCTCAAATTGCATATTCAGAGTCAGCGAGTCGGTTTGCTTGGGGTCGCCAAAGAGGTACTTGGCAGTTAGGGATGCGCTGACGTCGGGGTTGCTAAATGCAACATCCTTTCCACTGATTTGCCATTGCCCTTTTATCTTTTGCCAATCAATTCGGCCTTTTGCGGTCTCTAGCTTGAGTTTTGGGTCTACTAAAAAGCCACTGATATCGAGCTCGAGATTGGGGGAGTTCAATATCAGACTGCCTTGTTTTTCATTGGTCTCCAGTCGGCCCGTTAAGTTTGTCACGCTAGGTAAAACCGTGCGAGGTCCTAAGAAGCGAAAGTTACTTAAGTCTGCCTTAATCGACAGGGCCAAATTGGCATTTGGTAACCAGGTTTTGGGTAGCGGTAGGGCGGATGATTTTTCAGACCACTGGATATCGACATTCTCTAGCAGTCCACTTGCCTTTGATCCTGCAATGATGCGATGCAGTTTGTTGGGGATGGGTAGATTGAGTGCAAATAGAGTGGCGTCATCAACGCTAATGCGGGGAGATGCAAATCCAAAATCCTTAATTTCCTCGCCGGCCTTGGGCGGAGTCCAATAAAACGACATAGGGCTTAATTGCTTCAGGGGGGAATTTTTAGGACTAGCAAAATCCCGCCACGCTAATTTTTTACTCGTCACGGAAACTACTTTTCCTTTGGAGGTTTCCTGAATTTCTGCCTCGAGTCGACCAAACTCCAAAAGATCGCGCTCCTGTTTAAATTGAACGCGTAAGTCATCTGCAAATAGCAAGGCATCACCGCCATTTAGCCTGCCCTTATTGAGACTTATAAAACCACGCGATTCCACAATACCCTCGAGCATCGGCAGGGGCAGTTTGAAGTCGAGCGCTAAGCGATTGAGATTAAGCCCCTTAAAGTCCCAAGTAAATTTCCCGCTCCAGTTGCGCCACTTGCTGGGCCCGCCACCAAACCCGTGTTTAAAGTCTGCGCTCAAGCGCACTGGGCTTGGATCGCTGGGCAGATAAGCCACTAAGTCAATCAGGTGATCGCGTAGGCCATTAGAGATCGCTAGGGACTCAATGCGAACATCGGTATCTAATTTTTTCTTTTCGCGATCCCGCCAGCGAATTACTGCATTGTTTAGCCCAATAGCATTTTGTGCCAAGAGCCAATCACTACTCGCATGACCACTTTCATTTGGGTCAAGTGCAATGCCAGCTACTGAAATTACTCCATTTGATCCGCGCTCCGCAGTGAGCTCGACATCGCTGATATTTAACTTCTGAAAATATGGTGTTAGGTGATAAAAGGACAGCAGGCTGAGTTCGCCCGACAGAGACTGAATGGCCAGCACCGGTAAATTATTTGGTGGGCCGCTGACCTTGTCTACTGTCTGCGTATAAAACCGCAATCCATCAATCGCAAATTCAGGCCGCAGACCATCCCAAGTGACCCGTACATCATCCATCGTAACTGTAACGCCCAGTCGGGATCCAATGAGCTTTTCTAAGGTCGGTTTGGATTTTTCAATCTGCGGCCACACAAGATAACGAACCCCAAAATGCAATGCAACAGCAAGTACAGCGATAACACCCATTAGCTTAAGAAGGCGGACCAGCCAGCGCGACCAATGCGGCCGCCCGACGCTGCTTTTCAAGCTGCGTAGCAAGGGACCGAGGGGGGAGTTTTGAAACATAAGCCCTATTATCCGTCACGCCACTCAAGAATAGCTATGATTCGGTATGGCCTTGCCACATCAATCAATTGACTTTTTACAGCGGCATTCTGTGTTTGCCAGTCGCTGGTTGCGCGCTCGTCCTGATTGGACCTCTTGGCTTTTAGAGCATCAAGCTCAGCCGGTCAATTTGGCTGCGATTAAGGCCTTACTTGAGCCAGCGCAAGCCATCGCCGCTGAGCCAGAATTGGACGAAGGTAAGCTCATGACGGAGTTACGCCTTGCCCGTCAAAAGTTAATGCTGTGTTTGGGTTTGCGTGATCTAAGCGGGCAAGCACCATTGGCCGAGGTTACTGAAGCACTGAGTCTGTTTGCTGAACAATCCGTCGCAATCGCCTTGGAGGCGATCCGTGCCGATATAAGGGTCCGCTTTGGTATCCCGTGGTCCTCAGAAGGAAATTGTGAGGTACCGCTGATGGTGGTGGGAATGGGTAAGCTCGGCGGTTATGAGCTCAATCTATCGTCAGACATCGATTTAATTTTTCTCTATGAGTACGAAGGCGACACCCAGGGCGGTCAAAAAAGCCTCTCGAATCACGAGTGGTTTACCCGGATGGGCAAACGCGTAATTAAGATCATTTCGGAGCACGATGCCAATGGTTTTGTCTTTCGAGTAGACATGCGGTTGCGGCCAAATGGCGACTCTGGCCCGCTGGTATGTAGCCTCGATATGCTTGAGGTGTATCTCACAGTACAAGGCCGTGAGTGGGAGCGTTATGCCTGGATTAAAGGGCGACTGATTTATCCACTGACAGGCTCAGCCGACCATGGGCGCTGCGAAAAAGCATTGGATCAACTCATACGCCCGTTTGTTTATCGACGCCACTTGGACTATGGTGTGATTGCAGCGATTCGGGATTTGCACACGCAGATACAGCGCGAAGCAGAAAAACGCAGCGCCAATCGCCACGGCAGGTCACACGACATCAAGCTCGGACGTGGCGGCATACGTGAAATTGAATTTTTAGCACAAATGTTTCAATTGATGCGGGGCGGCACAGACCCACGCTTTCGCATTAGACCAACCTTGCAAGTACTGCAGTTAATTGCCCAGCAGAATCTGTTGCCAGCAGATGAAGTACATGATTTAACCCAGGCCTATATTTTTCTTCGTCGCCTCGAGCACCGCATTCAGTTATGGGAAGACCAGCAAACCCACTATTTCCCCGAGGAGGCCGAATCTCGAGCGCGTTTAGCAGAGGCCATGGCTGGACCAGCTGGGCAATCCGAATCCCAATTATCAGTATTTCTAGAAGAGCTCACTCGCCAGCAAGAGCGGGTTGCACGCTTATTTGAAAAAGCCTTTGTGCTGGATGACAAAACACGCCTTGATACCGAATCCATTGCGTCCGACTGGCAGCCCAATAGCGACCGCTATCCAGAAGCCTGCCAGCGTTGGCAGACTTGGCTGGAAAGCTCAAAACAACGCAGCTTGCCAGAAAAAAGCCGACACATCTTTAATAATTTGATTTGCAAGGCAGCAGAGCAGTTGGAGCAAGACACCATTAGTGCTACTTTGGCAGACCAAACCTTACTGCGTTTTTTTGATTTATTGGAGGCGATTGCGCGGCGTAGCGCATACCTTTCCATATTGGCCGAGTACCCCAGTGCCCTTAATAACATTCTGGCTTTATTGCAGGCTTCTCAATGGGGCGCAAGTTACCTAAGTCGCCACCCCCATTTGCTAGATTACCTGCTCTCAACCCGTTCTGAATCTGAACTCGTGAATCACCCGGAGGCCTATTGGAAGGGCATTAAGGCCGATTTAGATATGCGCCTCGATGATGCTCTAGCAGATGGCGATGGCGCGGCCGAGCACGCCATGGATATTTTGCGAGTGACCCACCATACCGAAACGTTTATTACGTTATTGGCGGATTTGGGAATAGGCATTGCCAAGCCCTTGAGCGTTGAGGCTGTAAGCGATCGTCTATCTGCCTTGGCGGATTTAATTTTGCAGGCAAGTTTTGAGCGGATTTGGCCGGGCGTAGCCAATAAGTTTGATTTAAATCCTTCCTTCCCATCCTTTGCGGTCATTGCCTACGGTAAATTGGGTGGGAAAGAATTAGGATATGCATCGGATTTGGACTTGGTTTTTCTATACGATCAAACTGAAGCGGAGGCAGGCGCAGTTCAATTTCCAGCCCAAGAGGTTTTCTCACTGCTAGCCAAGCGCATGATTAATTGGTTGACGACCCATACTGCTGCAGGCACCCTTTTTGAAATTGATACCCGCCTAAGACCCAATGGCTCCGCCGGATTTTTGGTCACGAGCCTCGACTCATTTCGCAAGTACCAATTTCGGGAAGGCGACAATGCGGCCTGGGTATGGGAGCATCAGGCCTTAACCCGTGCTCGCTTTGCTGCCGGCAATATCCAAGTAGCGCCTCAGTTTGATGCTATTCGATCCGATGTTTTAAGTCAGACGCGTGACGTTGCTGCCCTGCGTTTAGAGATTCTAGGTATGCGTCGCAAAGTGCATGCCGGACACCCCAACCCCAGCAGTCAATTTGACTTAAAGCATGATGCGGGCGGTATGGTTGATATTGAGTTTATCGTGCAATTTCTGATATTGGCTTATGCACACCAGCATCCTGCACTCATTGGTAATTTGGGCAATATTGCATTGTTGGGTATTGCCTCGAGCGCAGGATTGATTCCGGATTCATCCGCCATTGCGGCAGCTGATGCCTATCGTCTGCTGCGCGAACAGCAGCATCGACTGCGTTTAGATGGGGCTGAAAAAACCCGAGTTGATTTGGCGCTTCACCCTGATCTCTTGAAGGCGCGCACTGCAGTCAGCGCACTTTGGGAAGGTATTTTTCAAGCTACATCAAACGACTGAGACATTCTGCCTGAGGGATGCTGCGTGTTAACTTTGCTCTAGCAGCTCCCGGGCGTGGCGCCGGGTTGTATCGGTAATGGTTGCACCGCCGAGCATGCGGGCGATTTCTTCAACGCGCTCATTGCGGCCTAGGGTACTGACCTGTGACAGCGTTGTATTGCCGGCCTGAGATTTGCTGACTTTCAGGTGATGACTCCCTTGCGCCGCAACCTGAGGTAAGTGGGTCACGCAGATAATTTGATGGGATTCACCCAGTTGGCGTAGTAGTTTTCCGACGGTTTCAGCAACCGCGCCACCAATGCCCGCATCGACTTCATCAAAAATTAAAGTGGGCGTAAACGAGGCCTTACTGGTGATGACACTGATGGCTAAGCTAATACGGGCAAGTTCGCCGCCAGAAGCAACTTTAGCAAGGGAGCGGGGAGTACTGCCAGCATGGCCCGCCACTTGAAATTCAATTTGCTCAAGACCGCTGGCTCCACCTTCGGATAGCGGGAGAAGGGCAATCTCCAGTTGACCGCCCGCCATGGATAAATCCTGCATTGCTAAGGTTACTTCTTTGCTGAGCTGGGTAGCCGCTTTGCTGCGTTTTTGTGACAACTGCCTCGCAGCCTTGAGATAAGTCTCTTCTGCTTGCTTTACTTTATTGCGAAGCGCCTCGATGTCTTGCGCAGCAGTTAAGGCGTGCAAGTGGTCTGCAGTTTCGGTCAGCAATTGCGGCAAGGCATCGGCATCGACTTTGTATTTGCGCGCCGCACCGTGTAAATTATGCATACGGATCTCGAGCTGGGCTAAGCGCTCTGGATCGAGGTCTAATTTTTGCAAATACCGGTTCAAGCCATGGACGGCCTCATCCACCTGAATTTGTGCGGACTCTAGCGCATCCGCAATGTCTTTTAAGTTGGCGTCGTGTTCAACCAAGTCGTGCATCACTGCATTCATTTTAGAAAGGGAGGAGTCGACCGAGTGATCGGACTCGCTTAAGATTACTACTGACTCTTGGCAGCCACTAATAATTTTTGCTGCATTGGCTAATCGGCTATGGTCACTTTGTATGGTGAGCCACTCTCCAGTAATGGGTGCCAGCTCCGTTAGTTCTGCCAGTTGCCACTCGAGGCGCTCGCGCTCCCTAGCAAGGTCTTGACCCGCATTCTCTGCTTGGGCTAGTTGCTTGCGTAAGTCATGCGCCGTCCGAAAGGCGCTACTGACATCGTTCAACAGTACTCCTAGGCCCGCATGCCGATCGAGTAGATCGCGCTGCGCACCCCCTTTTAGTAAGAGCTGATGGGCATGTTGACCGTGGATATCCACCAATTGATCGCCTGCCTCGCACAATTGAGTGAGCGTAGCAACACTGCCATTAATAAAAGCTCGACTACGCCCATTGCTTTCGACGATGCGTTTTAAAAAAAGACTTTGGCTTTTATCCTCATCGGGAAAACCATTCTCATCCAGCCAGGCGGCGATGGCTGTTTGCGCATCACCATCTATCTGGAAGAGAGCGCTAATCTCGGCGCGGTTACAACCTTCTCGGATTTGGCTGCTGTCGGCACGCTCACCCAAGACGAGGCCAAGGGCATCTAGCAAGATTGACTTGCCTGCCCCGGTTTCGCCGGTCAGCACCGTAAAGCCGGATGTAAAGTCAAGTTCAAGCGCGTCGACGATGACGAAGTCACGAAGGGCTATGGTTTGCAGCATGGATCTAGAGTACTAAATAAAAGGGATTCAGAATGTCGATGGGTACTCATTCCAATGTAGCTTCTCACGCAAAGTTCTGTAGTCACTGTGACCGCGTGGATGCAATAAAGAAATGGTTTTATCGGATTGGCGTACATCAACCCGATCGCCCACTTGCAGATGGGTCAGGGATTGCATATCAAAGTTGACGATCACCTCGCGTCCACTGATAACCTCAATGCTGGTTTTTGCATCCTGTGGCAACACAATGGGTCGATTGGAGAGGGCATGGGGCGCAATCGGCACGAGCAAAATACCCGCAACGCGGGGATGCAATATAGGGCCTCCAGCGGATAGCGCGTATGCGGTTGATCCCGTTGGCGTAGACACGATCAAGCCATCGGAGCGCTGGTTGTACATAAATGAGTCGTTGACTTTGACTGCCAACTCCACCATGCCGGATATTCCGGAGCGGTTGACAACCACATCATTTAAGGCGAGCGCGTGATTAATTACCTTACCGTCGCGCAGGACAACTGCGTCTAACAGGGTGCGCTCATCGGCTTCGTAGTGGCCTGCGATGATTTCTGTCAGAACGGTTTTGACATCCTGAATCGGAATATCCGTCATGTAGCCTAGGCGTCCTAAGTTAACGCCGACCAAAGGTACTTTGCTGCCCGCAAGTTGACGCCCAATGCCGAGCATGGTGCCATCGCCGCCCAGCACAATCGCCAAATCGATCGAGCCGGCAAAGTCCTCTACTTTTTTATGGGGATAGGCATTAATCCGGGTATTTTTTGCGGTTTCAGCCTCTAGAAAGACTTCGCATCCATGCCCCAGCGCCAACTTGGCCAGTTCGTGCAAATGATCCGCAATCCCATCCGCCTGGTATTTGCCAACAAGCGCAATCCGGCCGAAGCCTTTTGGGTGATTTGGGGAAGAAGGGCTTACCATATCAAGATTAAACCATAGGCATAAAATAAAGCCCACCATGGATGACCGCTCCCGCGCCCTCTTAAAAACCCTCATTGAGCGATACATTGAGGAGGGGCAGCCTATTGGCTCAAGGACTCTATCACGCTTTTCTGGGCTAGATCTCTCTGCGGCCACCATTCGGAACGTGATGGCCGATCTGGAGGACATGGGTTTTGTTACCAGCCCCCATACCTCCGCCGGTCGTGTTCCAACCCCGCGGGGGTATCGCTTATTTGTAGACACGATGTTAACTATGCAGCCCCTAGAGGCACTAGCAGCCCGCGACTTAGAGCAGCACTTATTGCCGGACTCGCCGCAACGCATGATTAATTCTGCCGCAGAAATACTATCGAACTTGACCCACTTTGCTGGGGTGGTGATGACCCCAAAGCGGGCTCACGTGTTTAAGCACATCGAATTCTTGCGCCTAGGGGAAGGCAAAATTTTGCTGATCGTCGTGACCCCAGAAGGCGATGTTCAAAACCGCATTTTGCCTACCAACCAAGATTACAGCCCCAGCCAATTAATCGAGGCCGGTAATTACATTAATTCCCAATTCTCCGGCAGAAGTTTTGATGAGGTACGTCTGCGGCTTAAAGCGGATTTGGATAATTTGCGAACCGATATCTCTGGTTTGATGACCTTGGCACTGGATAGCAGCTCTACCATTGGCGATATGGGCTACAGCGGTATGGTGCTCTCGGGTGAGCGCCGCTTGCTCAATGTAGGCGATCTCAGCTCCAATCTGGATAAATTGCGCAAGATGTTCGATATGCTCGAGCAAAAATCTGTCCTTATGCAATTGCTTGATGTATCCAGTCATGCCGACGGTATTCAGATCTTTATTGGCGGTGAAAGCGATTTGTTGCCGTATGAAGATTTGGCAGTTATTAGTGCACCTTATAGTGTCGACGGCACCATTGTCGGCACCTTGGGGGTGATTGGGCCAACGCGTATGGCTTATGATCGGGTTATTCCGATTGTTGACATCACGTCGAAGTTACTTTCCGGTGCCCTAAGCCATTCCTAAGGATTTGTTTTGAATCAAAACCCCCACTTGCGGCCAAGCAAGACAGCCATTTTGCTGCTCAACTTAGGTACACCGTCTGCGCCCACGCGCAGTGCGGTGAAAACCTATTTAAAAGAATTTCTATCGGATCCGCGGGTCGTGGAAATTCCACGCATCATTTGGTGGTTTATTTTGAATGGCATTATCTTGCCCATTCGCAGTGGCGCTTCAGCCAAAAAATACGCCACGATTTGGTTGCCTGAGTTGGGATCACCACTCTTGCATTACTCGCGTTTGCAAGCCAAGTCATTGGCGGCAAACTACGCCAATCAACACCAAACCGTGTTGGTG
>CAWUTW010000121.1:0-7086 GCA_963925585.1 uncultured Polynucleobacter sp.
ATATTCATGCTGCATTATTGCATGATTGCATGATTTTAGTCAAATAATTGAAATAGCGGGCCCGGTACGCTCAAACACTGTAATCGACTCGACGTGCGATGTGTGGGGAAACATATTGATGATGCCGGCCGATTGCAACTGGTAGCCGGCTTGGTGTACCAAGATAGCGGCATCCCGCGCTAGGGTTTTGGGGTTGCACGATACGTAGACTATGCGCTTTGGTAAAAAAGCATCCCACTCATGCTGCCCTGCTCTGCTTGCTTGAACAATATTGGCCAATGCTTGGCAGATTGCCATGGCACCTTCGCGCGGTGGATCGATTAACCAGCGCTCGGCCTTACCCCATGAGACAACGGTATCAATGCTGACCTCAAACAGATCGCTCTGCATGAAGCGAGCTTTATCGCTAAGTTGATTGTGCGCTGCATTTTCAGTAGCGCGCTCCACTAAAGTCGCAAGGCCTTCGATACCCAATACAGAGCTGGCGGTGCGCGCCAATGGCAAGGTGAAATTACCGATGCCGCAAAAGAGATCCAGCACGCAATCGCCTGCTTGCACTTCAAGCAGTCGTAAGGCGCGACTCACGAGCGAGCGATTCATGAGGTGATTGACCTGGGTAAAGTCGGCGGGCTTAAACGGCATCTCAATGCCAAACTCGGGCAAGCGGTAGCAGAGTGTTCCGGTTGGCGGATGAAAGGGAGCCAAGCTTTGTAAGCCGCTGGGCTGAAGCCATATCCAAACGCCATGCTGCTCTGCGAAGTCTTTGATTGCAGTTTGGTCTGCCTCGGTCAGCGGTTCTAAATGCCGAATAGCCAAAGCCGTAACCTGACTACCAATCTCCTTGCCCTCGCCTACCGCGAGTTCAATTTGCGGTACTCGGCTCGGATCACTCAGTTGCATGATGAGCGCACGCAGGGGCCCCAGTAAATCCGATACGTGCTTTGGCAGAATCGCACACGAAAGCATATCCGCCACGTACGCACTTTGGTGTTCATGAAAACCCACCAGCACCGTGCCTTTTTTAATCGAGCGATTGACCACACTAAAGCGAGCGCGGTGGCGATAGTGCCAGCTTGGCCCGGCCATCGGTCTTAATACTTCCTGTGGCCGCAGCTGCCCAATGTGCAGCAGATCATCTTCCAGCACACGCTGCTTGATCGCAATTTGTGCGCGGATATCCAAGTGTTGCATGGTGCAACCACCACATACACCGAAGTATTCGCATGCAGGCTTTGCCCGAAAGACAGCCTCTTTGAGAATATCGATTACTTTGGCTTTGGAGAAGCGCGATTTATCGCGGGTAATTTGGTAGCGCACGAGCTCCGTGGGCAATGCACCGCGAATAAAAATCACTTTACCGCTCTCGCCCCGTGCAGCCGCTTCCTCGCTGGGCGCCAAGCGGGCAATGCCTTGCGCATCGAGGTCCAAACCCTCCACCAAAATGGGTTCGGAAATACCATGGCTTTCTGGCGCTACGCGTGCGCGTGATCGCCTAGGCATCGCCTGCAAAGCCAGCGAGGTATTCTTGCCAAGCTTGACCGTTAGGCTCTTTTGCCTCTTGCTCTAAATAGTGCTTCACAAAGTCCAACTCCTCATCGTGCTCTGCTTGCGTTACGCCACCCCGCAGGAGTTGGTAGCGGCAATACATGAGGTAGGTATTGACGACATCGGTTTCGCAATAGCGCCGTATGTCAGCAATCTTGCCATCTTGGTAGGCTGCCCACACTTGACTGCCATCCATACCCAGCTTGCCCGGAAAGCCGCACAGTTTAGCTAAGGCATCCAAAGGTGCATTGGCCCTGCCATTGAATTTGGCGAGCAGATCCATTAAATCCAAATGCCGCATGTGGTAGCGGCTGATGTAGTTATTCCACTTAAATTCGCGGCTATCGCTATCCTGGCTCTCGCCCATCTCCCAGTAGCGCGGTGCATGCACTTGTTTGATTAAAGCGCGGTAGTGCAAGACTGGCAAATCAAAGCCGCTGCCATTCCACGATACCAATTGCGGTGTGTATTTTTCGATCAGATCAAAAAATGCCTGTATCAATACTTTTTCTGAGTCATCTGGATTGGCAAGGGAGCCAACTTTGATTTGCGGCAAACCTTCTTTGGTGGTGCGCCGTATCACACAGGAGATCGCCACAATCCGTTGCAGATAAAGCGGTAAAAAATCGCTGCCGGTTTTATCTAAACGCAGTTGCATGACCTGCTGCGCTACATCGCTATCCGTCATGCTCGCTGGAAAATTCTCCAGCCGGCGGAGACCCACTACATCCGGAATCGTCTCAATATCAAATACCAGAACGGTTGTCATACCACCTTACATTACTGCAGGAAAGGCAGTGGATCGACGGGCTTGCCATTGACGCGAAGCTCAAAGTGCAGTCGAACCGAGTTGGTATCGGTATCGCCCATTTCGGCAATGGTTTGCCCTTTGCGTACCGATTCACCTTCTTTGACTAACAGGTTGCGATTGTGGGCATAGGCGGTGAGGTAGGTATTGTCGTGCTTGACGATCACTAAATTGCCGTAGCCGCGCAAACTATTGCCGGCATACACTACGCGGCCATCACTCGCCGCCTGAATGGGATCACCTAACTTACCGGCAATGTCGATGCCTTTACTCTTGCCATCCACAAAGTCTTCGATTACATTACCCTTGGCTGGCCACGATAAACGAATGCCTGGCGGCGGCGCATCGGGCTTGACTGCTTCTAATTTGGGTTCTGGTGCTGGCTCCGCCATTTTTTGCGGAGCGGGCGTGGTGGCGGCTGAGGTTAGCGGTTTAACGGTCATCTTGCCAGCCGGTGGACGAACCAGCAACAACTGATCGACTTCAATCAGGTTTGGATCGGTCAGGTTATTCCAGCGCACGATATCGCGGTAAGACTGCCCTTGATCCAGCGCAATCCGTAATACGGTGTCACCCCGCTTTACGCGGTAATACCCGGGCGGTGTCGGCACGATTGCAGTTGATACCGGAGAATCAATACGCGAACGATCCACTACGGTAGCGGGTGTAGTGCGCGGCGTAGAGCAAGCCGATAAAACTGCAACTGCAGCAGTGGCTGCTAGCAAAAACCGGATGGATAGCATTTGGCGGGACAGCGGATTCATGTGCGATAAGGAGGTGTTGTTCATACTAACCCTGATTGTAATGGCACAAAAAAGACCTCGTCTAGGGCCGTGCGCTGATAGCGGTGGGAACTAACCCGCTCAATCAGGAGCAATTGCTGCTCTTTTGCATTGCGCGCAACGGGCGCAACTAAACGACCACCAATCGCCAGCTGATCGAGTAAGGCATCGGGAATACCCAAACCCGCCGCGGCGAGGATGATCGAGTCAAACGGGGCGGCCTGGGGAAGGCCCAAAATGCCATCGCCGTAAATCAAGCGCAGATTTTTAATCCGAAATGGCCTTAAATTATCGCGGGCTAAATCATGCAGTGGCCGTATGCGCTCAATGGAGTACACCTCATTGGCCAACAGACTTAATACGGCTGCTTGATATCCACAGCCAGTACCGATTTCGAGGACTTTATTCAGAGGCTGTTTTGATTTATGCAAGAGCTCAATCATGCGCGCCACTACCGATGGCTTGGAGATGGTTTGCTGATGCCCAATCGGTAGTGCAGAATCTTCATACGCTTGGGGATGAAGGCCCGCATCCATAAAGGCGTGGCGTGGCACCGTTGCAATCGCATCTAAGGTTTTGGCGTGCTTCACGCCGGCCATGGCGACCTTCGTAGCAAGTGCCTGCCGGTGTCCAGCAAACCGATCAGCAGAGGCCGACTTCAATCGCGATTCCAGCCGTCTGCACCCATCGCTTTTTGACGGGCGTGGTCAGTGAGGTCCAGTTGCATCGGCGTAATCGATATACAGCCCTCGTTAATCGCATGAAAATCCGTACCAGCCGAATCATCCTTGGCGTCTCCAGCGGCGCCAATCCAATAAATCTTGTCACCGCGCGGGTTGTTTTGCACAACCACCGGCTGCGAGTGGTGGCGATTACCCAAACGCGTGACCCGCCAACGCTTGAGCTCCTCGTATGGTCGATTTGGAATGTTAACGTTGAGCAGCGTGGCAATGCCATCGGCTTGCTGTGGGTGTTTGGGCATAGGGTGCGATAGCATTTGCGCCACAATGTCACGCGCCGCTTGCGCTGCATCATCAATACCTGCCCAGCCTCGATCGATTTGCGAGAACGCAATGCCAGGAACGCCAAACATCACGCCCTCCACTGCTGCTGCAACCGTACCGGAATAGAGCACATCCTCACCCATGTTCTCGCCTTGATTGATCCCAGACACCACTAAGTTAGGGCGATGGTCTAAGTACCCCGTCATGGCAATGTGCACGCAATCGGTTGGGGTGCCATTAATAAAGACAAAGCCATCGCGCTCACCGCCAGCAATACGGTGAATCGATAATGGACGCGACAGCGTTAAGGAATTGGAGGCGCCGCTGTGATTTTGCTCCGGTGCAATTACCGTAATCCGCCCTAAGGGGCGGATTGCATTGACTAAAGCCAATAAACCGGGAGCTAAATAGCCGTCGTCATTGGAGATCAGAATGTGGGGTAAGGCGGTGTCGCCGGAAGGAAAAGAGGTAGTCATACCTCATGATACCGAGAGTCTTAGGCTTAATTGAAATCAAGTCCCAGTCTTGGCAACCTAGTCGCGCTTCCAGATCATTTGGGCGGGAACGGGGCTTGCTATTTGATAACAAATTTGTTATCATTATCTAATGCCCAAATTACAAAGCAAAGTAGCAGTCAAGCCGACCGTGCATAAAAAAATGGTCGATAAGCTACTCAAAAATCCAGCTGTGAAAGCGGAAGTTGAAAAGCTCAATCGCGAAGAGTTTGCCATTCTCGATGAAATCCTAGCCGCAAGAAAAGCAGCTGGCCTTTCACAGGCACAAGTAGCAAAACGCATGGGCACGCAAGCGCCTGCTATTGCACGGCTAGAAAGCGCATTGGCTACTGGAAAGCACTCACCCAGTTTAAGTACCATCCGAAAATACGCCGCTGCCTTAGGCAAGCGTGTTGAGCTGCATTTAGTCTAAAAGACCAGTATTACTGCGCCGGCTTTGCTGTTACTGGCAGACTCCGGCAACGGAACCAGCCGTAAATCACCGGCAATACCAGTAGGGTCAGAATGGTGGTGGTCACCATGCCGCCCACAATCACCAGTGCCAAGGGGCGCTGAGCCTCTGAGCCAATCGATGTTGAGAGCGCGGCAGGCAATAATCCAAAGCCAGAGAGCATGGCCGTCATCAAAACCGGCCTGACGCGCAAGGCAGCGCCTTCCACCATCGAGTCCTTCATGGCGCCATGTTCATCGGCAACCGTCTTATTGATAAAGGAGATGAGGATGACGCCGTCCTGAATCGCAATACCAAAGAGCGATAAAAATCCAAAGAATGCCGAGATGCTCAGAGTCTCGCCAGCTAAATGGAGGGCAATTACTCCGCCAATGGCGGCAAAGGGCACATTGATCATGACAATCACGGCATCCCGGAAATTACCAAAAGCACTGACCAGCAGTAGGAAGATTCCGAGCAGGGCTAAAGGCACGATCACCAACAGCTTACTCTGTGCCTGCTTCATTTGATTGAATTGGCCATCCCAACTGATCGAGTAATTCGCCGGCAACACCACATTTTTTTCCACTAAAAATTGGGCGTCCTCAACCGCGCTACCCAAGTCCCTGCCGCGCACACTGAATTTAATGGCAATGTAGCGCTTGCCGGCTTCGCGGTAGATAAAGAACGGCCCATCGCTTAGCTCAATCTTCGCGATCATTGAAAGGGGAATTCTTTTTCCGCCAGGGGCATCAACCAGCAATTGGGCAATATCCGATACGTCATTGCGACTGGTTTCGCTCAGGCGCACGGCAATACCAAAGGTCTTTTCGTCTTCCAGCAGATTCGTTATTGCAGCGCCGCCAATGGCGTTCGCGACCACCGTCTGAATATCACTAACATTGATGCCGTAGGGTGCTGCGCGCTCCCGATCAATCTGAATATTGAGCGTAGGCTGGCCCAATTCTTTCAGAATGCCCTCGTCGGCTACGCCGCGGACGTATCTAATTTGCTCGAGCACTTCTTTGGCTTTGGCATCAAGCACTTCTAAATCAGCGCCGTATATTTTGACCGAGTTCTCCCCCTTCACGCCGGAGAGCGCCTCATTGACGTTGTCTTGTATGTATTGTGAAAAGCTGTAATTGGCGCCGGGGATTTGATTCAGAACCCCTTCCAGTTTCTGAATCAATTTTTTCTTATTGCTTCCCTTTGGCAGCTTATCGGGCGACTTCAAATACAGACCAAACTCGATATTAAATACGCCAGTTGAGTCAGTGCCATCGTCGGGCCGACCAATTTGTACCGCGACTTTCTCAATTTCAGGCTGTTTAATGAAATTCTCACGCAGTTGATTGGCGACCTTAATGGAATAATCCAGATCAACCGTATTGGGCAGCGTGACCCGCAACCAGATATTGTTTTCTTCAAGGGTAGGTAAAAAAGCCGTACCCAGACGGGTAACGCTGAGCAAAGTAACCCCCAATACAAAGACAGCCACCGCCACAATCGTTCTGGGGCGATCCATCCACAGGCGCAATAAAGGTTTATAGCCCTCAATCAAACGGGTCATAAAACTGGGCGGCTTATGCCCCATGGTCTCGCCAAAGATCAAGGAGATCATCGCTGGCAAAAAGGTCAGGCTCAATATCACTGCGGCGATTAAGGCAAAGCCCATCGTAAAAGCCATCGGCTTAAAGATGATGCCCTCGACTCCGCCCATAAAGAATAGCGGGGAGTAGGCCACAATGATGATGCCAGTGGAATAGATCATTGCCCGCTGCACTTCGCTGGTGGCCAAAATGATGGCTTGGTTTAAGCGCTTGCCGCCCTTCTCCAAGTGCCGCATCACGTTTTCCGTCAAAATGACGGCCGCATCGACAATCACACCAAAGTCGATGGCGCCTAAGGAGATGAGATTGGCAGGCACGCTCCAAATGTGCATCTGAATGAATGCCACGCACAGCGCCAATGGAATAACCGCAGCCACCACCGCAGCAGCGCG
>CAWUTW010000122.1:0-3873 GCA_963925585.1 uncultured Polynucleobacter sp.
GGTGCTTGGTCCATTGATCGAGCAAACCCCCCAATCCATTGTGATTGCCAATCGATCGATCGATAAAGCACAGGATTTACAAACAGCATTTCAGGGGCTAGCAGATAGGCATGGCGTCCTACTCACGGTATGCGCGGTCGATGCATTAGGGAGCCAACCCAGTCATGCCGAAATTGATCTGATCATTAATGCGACTGCGGCTGGCCTCAGCAATGACTCCCCGCTCAGCGATGCCATCGCGCAACAAATTCTTAGGCCCACAGTATTTGCCTATGACATGGTCTATGGAAAAATCACCCACTTTATGCAGCAGGCTATCAATCAGGGTTGCCGCGTGAGCGATGGATTGGGTATGCTGGTAGAGCAAGCGGCCGATGCGTTTTTACTCTGGCGCGGAGCAGAGCTTGCTCAGCAATTAAATGCGCGGGCGGTTTTAGATGAACTGCGCCAAGAGCTTGCCGCTAAAGCGCCTTAATTCCAGCAACACTATGCGTACTGCATTATTTTTATAGAACCAACACATGCGCTGGATCGCTTATCCGCTGAAATGCTTCCTCTTGGGCATCATTGCAATGCAGATTTATTTTGCCGTGCAAATTGCGGCGTGGGCTTTTATTGATCCAAGCACCACAGCATTTCAGCGGGCCGAGCGCTGGCGTTTATGTACCTGGCATTGGTCTTGCCCGATCGAATCGCGCTGGGTGCCGTATGAGGGAATTGCATCGAGTTTGAAGCGCGCTGTTCTGGTGAGTGAAGACGATATCTTTTTTCAGCACCCGGGTGTGCGCGTGAGCGACATGCAAAAAGCCTGGGAGAAAAATCAAAAGCAGGCCAAGAATAAAAAAGCACCGGTACTGCGGGGCGGCTCCACCATTACGCAGCAACTGGGCAAGAATCTCTTTTTGTCGTCTGAGCAGCATTACGTGCGCAAGGCCCAAGAGCTGGTGATTACTGGCCTACTGGAGTTAATCCTGAGCAAAGAGCGCCTATTTGAGATTTACCTAAACTCAGTTGAGTGGGGTGAAGGGATCTTTGGTGTGGGCGCTGCGGCAAAACATTATTTTGTGACCACACCCCAAGGTCTCAGCCGCGAGCAAGCAGCGAGTTTAGCTTCAGCACTGCCCGCGCCCAAGTGTTTTGATAAGGCGCAGTATTGCCGCAGGGGCCGAATTGATTATGGTGCCCGCCAAGAATTTATCCTTGCCAATATGGATCGCATTGCGCTGCCAAAGGCAGCGAAGCAAACTAAGTAAGCGGCTTTATTCAGCGCTTGCGGCGCGCAGTGCATCGCGCGTTTCGATGGCAACAACGCGCGCACGCTGCGCAAAATCAGACCCACTACTCGCGTACAAAATGGCCCTCGATGAATTAATCATCATCCCCGTACCGGGTTTTCCTGGAATATGACCAGCCTTAACCGTGGCCTTGAGATCGCCGCCTTGCGCGCCAATCCCCGGAATCAGAAGAGGCATTTCACCCACGATGGCGCGCACCTTAGCGATTTCATCAGGGAAGGTAGCGCCCACGACAAGGCTAACTTGACCCGTACTGTTCCACTCCTTGGCTGCGAGGGTGGCAACGTGCAAATACAGGGGTTGACCGTCGCTTGCGATATTTAGAAACTGCAAATCAGAGCCTCCCGGATTGGAGGTACGGCACAGGATAATCACACCTTTGCCTTGGTGTTTGAGGTAGGGCTCGATCGAATCGCGCCCCATGTAGGGGTTAACGGTAACGGCATCGGCGCCATAGCGCTCAAAGGCTTCAAGGGCATAGTGCTCGGCTGTGCTGCCAATATCACCCCGCTTGGCATCGAGAATCACCGGAATGTGCGGGTAGCGGTCTTTGAGGTGACGGATCAGTTTTTCCAGCTGATCTTCGGCTCCTTGGGAGGCAAAGTAGGCAAACTGGGGTTTAAAAGCGCACACCACATCGGCAGTCGCATCGGCAATATCGCGGCAGAACTCAAAAATGCCCACGGGTTTGCCGCCCGTGGAGGCGGGCATGCGTTTGGGGTCGGGGTCAAAACCAACGCACAACATGCTACCCTGCGAAGCCCATGCAGACTGGAGTTGCTGGTTAAAGGATTTTTGGCTTGAGTTCATTGGTTTCGTGTTTATTTTCGCTAAGCTGTCATTATCTATAGGATAAACTAGCGCATTCCCTAGGAGTTCACCATGATTAACTTGTTCGTCCTGCAAAATGGCCGCCTCTCCCAAGAGCAAGTGGAAGATCGTAATGAGCTCCTTAAGCACATTAATCCAATCTGGATTGACGTGATTGACCCCGAAGAAGAAGAATTAATCTGGATTAAAGAGGCTTTTGGCGTTCTTTTGCCTGAATTGGATGATTTAGGCGATTTAGAGGCGTCTGCCCGATACTTTGAAGCGGACGATGGCCATATGCACATTCGTACCGATTTTTTGCTCGACGAAGAAGAGACATCGCGCAACGTCCGCGTAGCTTTTGTGATGACCAAGCAAGTGCTGTTTTCGATTCACGATGAAGATTTGCCGGTATTTCGCCTGGTCCGTTTGCGCGCCCGTTTGCGCCCCGGTTCAGTGAGCAATGCCAAAGACGTTCTGCTCGATCTCTATTCCACTGATGCAGAGTATTCAGCCGATGCGCTCGAGGAAGTCTATGAGAATTTAGAGCAAGCTGGTAAGCGGGTCCTCTCCGATGACATCAGCGACAAAGATGCTGCCGAGGTGCTCGAGACGATTGCCAAAGAAGAAGACACCAATGGCCGTATTCGTCGCAATGTGATGGATACCCGCCGCGCCCTGTCATTTTTGATGCGCAGCAAATTACTGTCGGATGAGCAGCAAGAAGAGGCCCGGCAAATTTTGCGTGACATTGATTCCCTTGAAAATCACACGGCATTCTTATTCGATAAGATTAACTTCTTGATGGATGCTACAGTCGGCTTTATTAGTTTGAACCAAAGTAAAATCATTAAGATCTTCTCGGTGGTATCGGTGGCGTTAATGCCACCGACCTTGCTGGCTAGTATTTGGGGAATGAACTTCCAGCATATGCCCGAGCTTACCGAGACCTGGGGCTATCCAGTAGCCATTCTATCGATGGTCATTTCATCGATTATTCCGCTGAGTTATTTCCGCCACAAAGGGTGGTTGGGTTAATTACTGCGATTCAAGCAATGGCTTGCAGTAAGCCACGCAATGCAAACAGGACGGCTTGCTGCCGCACCGACTGACGGTCGCCCAAGAAGTGTGCGGTAGTTGTAATGACGTGATTACTGGCATCGACACGCTCTACTGCCCACCCAAAGCACACGGTTCCAACGGGCTTCTTTGGCGTGCCGCCACCAGGACCGGCAATGCCGGTAATTGAAATGGCTGCAGTCACACCGCTACTGAGTTGCGCCCCCAAGACCATTGCACTGGCTACCGCCTCACTAACTGCACCTTCCGCTTCAATCAGTAGCGGCGATACTTCTAAGCATGCCGCCTTTGCAGTATTACTGTAAGTCACATAGCCCCGCTCAAACCACTGACTCGATCCCGCCAAATCCGTTAGGCTGGCTGCGAGCAGCCCACCAGTGCACGACTCGGCTACCGCGAGGGTCCAGCCACGCTGAGTGAATATAGTTGCGACTGCGCTAGTTAATTCATCGAGCTCAGCTGCTGTTAATGGGGAAGGAGTTTGCATGCAATGCCTTGTGAATAGATTGCTCTGAAATCAATACGACGGTAATAACTGGGTTGTGCTCAGTAAAGCAAGAATGAGCAGGGTTGCAAAAGCCGCTGCGAGGTCATCAACCACAATCCCAAAACCGCGCCACAGTATTTTGGGTATGGTCGTGGGCGAGCCGGGAGTAATCCAGGCACAGTCTTTAAAGTAACGATCAAT
>CAWUTW010000123.1:0-18627 GCA_963925585.1 uncultured Polynucleobacter sp.
ATGTTTGCCGACTGGGAGTTAATCGGCGTGCCCTACCGTGTGGTGATTGGTGAGCGCGGACTCAAAGAAGGACAGCTTGAGTTTCAGGGCCGTACTGAAAGCACTGCGCAGAATATCCCGCTTGCAAACATCAAAGACCACGTCATCGCTGCTATTCAGGCGGCTAAGCAACAGATCGATTAATGGAATATAGGAATAAGGTAAGGCAGCTTATTTTTTAAATAGGCCGCCAAGCCCTTTAGCCGCGCCACGCGCCGCCATGGAGCCCATCATGCGGGCCATCTTGCCGCCCTTGAACTGCTTCATCATGCTTTGCATTTGCTCAAACTGCGCGAGCATGCGATTGACTTCTTGCACTTGAACACCGGCGCCCGCAGCAATGCGGCGCTTACGACTTGCTTTGAGAAGCTCAGGCTTGCTGCGCTCTTGCGCAGTCATGCTATCTATGATGCCGCGCATGCGTTTGATTTGCAGATCCGCTTGACTCATATTGACCTTGCCGGCGTTTTGCGTCATGTGGCTGGGTAATTTATCCAGCATATTGGCCATACCGCCCATTTGCTGCATCTGGGTAATTTGATCCCGAAAATCTGCCAAATCAAAACCGCCTTTTTGCATCTTGACGGCCAGCTTCTCGGCTTTGGCAACATCAATGTTTTGATGGGCTTGTTCAACTAAAGCCAGAATATCGCCCATGCCCAAAATACGGTTGGCCATGCGTTCAGCATCAAACGGCTCAAGACCATCCATCTTCTCGGCTACACCGATGAACTTCAGCGGTACGCCAGTGACGTGGCGCACCGATAGAGCGGCGCCGCCGCGGGAATCGCCATCGAGTTTGGTTAATACAACGCCGCTCAAGGGCAGTGCCTCATGGAATGCTTTGGCAGTATTGACGGCGTCTTGGCCCAGCATCGCATCGACCACGAAGAGGGTCTCGATCGGTTTGACCGCGCTATGCAGTTCCGCGATTTCTTGCATCAATGCTTCATCAATACCCAAGCGACCCGCGGTATCAACAATGAGCACATCAAAGTAGTGACGGCGTGCCCAGTCCAAGGCATTGGTGGCAATTTCCACTGGCTTTTGATTGGTATTGCTGGGGAAGCACTCCACACCAACCAATTGACTGACGGTTTCTAGCTGCTCGATCGCGGCAGGACGATAGACGTCACAGGAGACGGTTAATACTTTTTTCTTTTTTGTTTCACGTAGCCATTTGGCAAGCTTGCCGACCGAGGTCGTTTTACCTGCGCCTTGTAAGCCAGCCATCAAAATCACGGCAGGGGGCTGGGTGGCCAGGTTGAGCTCACTACTTTGACTGCCATCACCGGCCATGACGCGGGTTAATTCCCGTTGTACCACCCCAACCAGGGCTTGCCCTGGACTGAGGCTGCCGACCACTTCCTCACCAAGGGCTTTAAATTTGACCTGTTCGAGTAGAGACTTGACTACGGGGAGCGCTACGTCCGCTTCGAGTAGGGCCAAACGGATCTCGCGCAGCATGTCCGCGGTGTTGCTATCAGTGAGACGAGCCTCACCTCGCATTGTTTTAACAACACGAGAAAGACGGTCTGTGAGGTTCTCTAGCATTTATCGATTAGACTTTCCAAATGACAATTTTAGGTTACTCCAGCTTCGGATGGCTTCCATCAGCACTTTATCTACTTTTGCTGGTCACATTAAGCGTGCGGCCGCGCAATCGGCCCGAGACCAAGCCCTTCATTTTTCTGGTGCAAGGCCTAATTTTCCTCATTCTATTGGTGCATGGTGCGGTCTTGCATGACTCGATCTTTACGCCCGAAGGCTTTGTTTTTGGGTTTGCGCAAAACCTTTCTTTAATTGCCTGGGTTGGGCTGGCTTTTTATTGGTTTCAGAGTTGGCTATTGCCGATTTCGAGTATGCGCCTAATGGCCCTCGCCCTGGCAATGGCGTGCGCAATCCTGCCTGATATTTTCCCAGGGACCTTACTCTCGGCCAGAACCGTCTCGGATGCCTGGTTCAAAGGGCATTTCATTGTGGCAACCAGCGCCGTTGGTTTATTAAGCCTAGCAGTAATGCATGCGATTTTGATGAGCATTCAGGACCGAGCATTGCGCCGTCAATTTACCTATTCTCAAGATAGTCGCATTGGCCACTGGCTCGAGTCATTGCCGCCCTTGATGGCAATGGAAAGCCTCCTCTTTAGCTTTATTTACGTCGGCTTTGCATTGCTGAGCTTGACCGTGTTTTCCGGACTCTTCTTTTCGCAGGCCCTATTTGGTCGGCCGCTGGTTTTTGATCATAAAACCATCTTTGCCTTGATTTCCTGGCTCTTATTTGCAGGACTCATTGTTGCGCGTTGGCGCGTGGGTTTGCGCGGCTTAGTGGCCATTCGCTGGGTCTTGGGTGCTTATGTTGCGCTCATTTTGGCCTACGTTGGTAGCCGCTTTGTGCTTGAAGTCATTTTGCAGCGAACCTAATTGTGCTGAAATGGATTTTGCTGCTTGTCGGCGTTGGCCTCATTTACTTTTGGATTAAAAACAAAGGCCGCGCTACCGAAGTAGAAAAAGCAAAAGTAAAAGCAAAAGCCCAAACTCCCCCGCCAGTAATCGTAGAGCCAGAAGAAATCAGGCCTTGCCGCCATTGCGGAGTGCATTTGCCAAGCTCTGAAGGGGCAAGCCAAGAGGATCGTTTTTACTGCTCTAGTGCACACCGCGATGCGATTGATTCCAAGGGTTGGCTGGGATCAGCGGTCTGGCGGGTCTCCCCTAATTTTGATGCTAGGCCGAATGAAACAAAGACGGATTTGGTGGTTTTGCACCACATTAGCTTGCCGCCGGGGGAATTTAGAGCCCAAAACAGTACCCAATACATCGTTGATTTTTTTCAGAATCAACTGGATCCGCAGGCACACCCCTACTTTGCGGAGATTGCGGAGCGACGCGTCTCAAGCCACTTCTTGATCGCCCGCTCAGGACGTACCATTCAATTTGTGTCCACCCAGAATCGTGCTTGGCATGCGGGCGAATCCCAGTTTGAGGGGCGCGCACGTTGCAATGATTTTTCGATTGGGATTGAGCTCGAAGGCGACGGTGAGACTGCTTTTGAAGAAGCGCAGTACCACGCCTTACAACAGCTCATTACGCAGTTGCAATCCCAAAACCCCCATTTTCGTTTCGCTGGTCACAGTGATATTGCGCCAGAACGAAAAACCGATCCCGGCATTCAGTTTGATTGGGAGCGGTTTCAAAAAGACAACAGATTGCCCCTTGAAAAATTACCATTTGGCCTCGCTTCGCGCTAGTTCATTTAGGCTTGTTTAAATGTATGTAAGTATTCGCTTACATTAGATGCCAACAACTAAAACACCCTCTTAATTTTCACCAAAATTGACCCTCATATTAACCGTAAAAGTTAGGGCAAATCCTAGGTATTTTTTGTCATAAAAAACATACGCAATTCGAAATAATTCCCTATACTTAGTGCCTTGATGCAAAAAAAACACTAGATGTAGTGTTATTTTCCCGAAAAACACAATTGCAAAATAAGGTTATATCCTTGTTTTAAAACGACATTTCTTACACGAACTTAGGTAAACGCAAGGGCGCTATGACATATACCAACCAATCGGCAGCAGAGACGCAATTAGGGCAGCAATCCAGTGGCAATGCCACTGCCAACATGACCCAAAGTCCATCTGCTGGATTCGTAGCTGGCGGTGTTGGTGGTGCTCAAGCAACCCAGTTATCCGATTACAAAATTATTCGACGCAATGGCTCGGTGGTTGCATTTGAACCATCCAAAATCGCAATTGCAGTCACCAAAGCATTTTTAGCAGTGAATGGTGGGCAGGGCGCTGCCTCGGCTCGCGTGCGTGAGCAGGTTGAGCAATTGACCCATGCAGTCGTGCGTGCCTTGCTGCGTAGCCGCCCCAATGGCGGCACCTTTCACATTGAAGATATTCAAGACCAGGTTGAATTAGTGCTCATGCGCAGCGGCGAGCATAATGTCGCCCGTGCCTATGTCTTGTACCGCGAAAAGCGCAATCAAGAACGCGCAAGCCAGCAAGCAAGCGCACCAGATATGCAAACCGCAGCACAGCAGGCGGAGTCTGGTATTACTGTGCTTGATAACGGTGTAAGTAAGTCCCTCGATATGGCTGCCTTGCGTACGGTGATTCAAGCGGCATGTGAAGGTTTAGGCAATGCAATTGATGCCACTCCGATCATTTCAGAAACCATCAAGAATTTGTACGACGGCGTACCCATGGCGCAGGTCTATGACTCTGCCATCTTGGCTTCCCGTACCTTGATTGAAAAAGACCCCGCATATAGCCAAGTAACCGCACGGATCTTGATGCACGTGATCCGCAAAGAGATTTTGGGTCACGAGGTATTGCAGGGCAATATGCAAGCGGAATACAGCACATACTTTGCGAAATACATTAACGAGGGCATCGGCGCTGAGTTGCTTGACCCCCGTATGCGTGAATTTGATTTGGTGCGCCTGGCTGCTGCCCTTAATGCGGATCGTGACTTGCAGTTCAATTATCTTGGTCTGCAAACCCTGTATGACCGGTATTTCTTGCACATCGAAGACCGCCGCATTGAAATGCCACAGGCTTTCTTTATGCGCGTAGCCATGGGCCTTTCTCTGAATGAGCTTGACCGTGAAGCCCGTGCCATTGAGTTCTATGAGGTGCTTTCGACATTTGACTTTATGTCCAGCACACCAACCCTCTTTAATTCAGCAACAACCCGTCCGCAGCTCTCTAGTTGCTACTTGACCACGGTGGCAGATGACCTCGATGGCATTTATGAGGCCTTAAAAGAGAATGCATTGCTGTCGAAGTTCGCTGGCGGCCTTGGCAATGACTGGACCAATGTGCGCGCCCTCGGTAGCCACATCAAAGGTACAAACGGCAAGTCACAGGGTGTAGTGCCATTCTTAAAAGTAGTGAACGATACTGCGGTTGCAGTAAATCAAGGTGGTAAGCGCAAGGGTGCAGTTTGCGCCTATTTAGAAACATGGCATTTGGACATCGAAGAATTCTTGGAGCTGCGTAAGAACACCGGCGATGATCGCCGCCGCACGCATGACATGAATACCTCCAACTGGATTCCAGACTTATTTATGAAGCGAGTAATGGAAAACGGCGACTGGACCTTATTCTCCCCATCCAATACACCCGATTTGCACGATAAATTCGGCAAGGCATTCGAAGAGGCGTATGTTGCCTATGAAAAGCAAGCCGAAAGTGGCGTCTTGAAGCCATCCCGCAAGATCCCTGCACTGCAGTTATGGCGCAAGATGTTGGGCATGCTGTTTGAAACCGGACACCCTTGGATCACCTTTAAAGATCCTTGCAACATCCGCAGCCCACAACAGCACGTTGGCGTAGTCCACTCATCCAATCTGTGTACCGAGATCACCCTCAACACCAATGACGATGAAATCGCGGTTTGTAACTTGGGTTCGGTGAACTTAACCGCCCACATGACAACCGACGCAAACGGCCGTTTGGTGCTCGATCACGATAAATTGCAAAAGACCATCCGCACCGCGATGCGCATGCTCGATAACGTGATTGATATCAACTACTATGCAGTTGCTAAGGCGCGCAACTCCAACCTCAAGCACCGCCCAGTGGGTCTTGGCATCATGGGCTTCCAGGATTGCTTGCACATGCAACGCATTCCCTACGCCAGCGATGCGGCAGTTCAGTTTGCTGATGCGTCGATGGAGGCGGTCTGCTATTACGCCTACCAAGCATCCAATGCCCTCGCAGAAGAGCGCGGCACCTACAGCAGCTATAAAGGCTCCCTATGGGATCGCGGCATCCTCCCACAAGACTCAGTGCGCTTGCTAGCCGAAGAGCGTGGCGGATACTTGGAAGTCGATATGTCTTCCACCCTGAATTGGGATAGTCTGCGTGCGCGCATCAAGCAGTTTGGTATGCGCAATTCCAATTGCGTTGCCATCGCACCAACGGCGACGATTTCCAACATTATTGGCGTATCGGCGTGCATCGAGCCCACCTTCCAGAACCTGTTTGTGAAATCCAATTTATCGGGCGAGTTCACGGTAGTAAATGAGTATTTGGTGCGCGACCTCAAAGACCGCGGCCTCTGGGATGAAGTGATGATTGCCGATCTGAAGTACTTTGACGGTACCTTATCAAAGATTGATCGTGTGCCACAGGATTTGCGTGATATTTATGCGACCGCCTTTGAAGTAGAGCCAACTTGGCTGGTAGAAGCAGCATCGCGTCGTCAAAAGTGGATCGATCAAGCCCAGTCCTTAAATATCTATATGGGCGGCGCTTCCGGCAAGAAACTGGATGACACCTATAAGTTGGCTTGGTTGCGTGGATTAAAAACGACGTATTACCTGCGCACGATGGCAGCCACCCACGTGGAGAAGTCCACCGTGGCAAGCGGTCAGCTCAACTCGGTGTCCAGCGGCGGTGGCGTGAACGGTACCGATGCGGCGGCAGCACTCGCAGCCGATGGCCCTGTTTGTACGATGCGCCCAGGCGATGCTGGGTTTGATGAATGCGAAGCGTGCCAGTAAGCCATTTGCTTACTGGTAGTAAAACGATGGAATTTTGGAGAATACTATGTTGAATTGGGAAGAAGAAGTGGCGCCAGCACTGACTAAGGTTGCCCTGGCACCGCAGCCAGCAGTGCAGTCACAGAAAGAAGCACCACAGCCAGATCAAGTGGCGGCACCCCAAACTGCCGTACCTATGCCAGTAGAGGCTGCTAATTTATCTGGTGGAGCAGCCTTGCGTGTCAATGCCGCTGATAAGCGCGTGATTAATGCGAAGACTGACGTAAATCAGCTGGTTCCTTTTAAATACAAGTGGGCCTGGGAGAAGTATTTGGCGGGTTGTGCAAACCACTGGATGCCACAAGAGATCAATATGAACCGCGATATCGCGCTTTGGAAAGATCCAAATGGCTTGACCGAAGACGAGCGTCGCATTATTAAGCGCAACCTTGGTTTCTTCACAACGGCAGATTCTTTGGCCGCAAACAATATTGTTTTGGGTACGTATCGCCACATTACCGCTCCTGAATGCCGCCAATACCTATTGCGTCAGGCTTTCGAGGAGGCAATTCATACCCACGCCTACCAATATATTGTGGAATCGTTAGGTTTAGACCAGTCTGAAATTTTTAATGCGTACAACGAGATTGAGTCAATTCGTGCTAAAGACCAGTTCTTAATTCCCTTTATCAACGTATTAACTGACCCAAATTTCAAGACTGGTACCTTAGAGGCGGATCAAAAATTACTGCGTTCGTTAATTGTTTTTGCCTGCGTGATGGAAGGTTTGTTCTTTTATGTTGGTTTTACGCAAATCCTTGCAATGGGTCGCCAGAACAAAATGACGGGCGCTGCTGAGCAGTATCAATACATCTTGCGTGATGAGTCCATGCACTGCAATTTTGGTATCGATTTGATTAACCAAATCAAGCTGGAGAACCCGCAGTTATGGACTTCCGCGTTCAAAGAAGAGATCCGCAGCATCTTCGAACAAGCAGTCGAATTAGAGTACCGTTATGCCGAAGATACGATGCCTCGGGGAGTGCTTGGATTGAACGCGCCGATGTTCAAAGGTTACCTCCGATACATCTGTAATCGTCGGTGTATGCAAATAGGACTTGACGCGATGTTCCCAAATGAAGAGAATCCATTTCCATGGATGTCAGAAATGATCGATCTGAAGAAAGAACGAAACTTTTTTGAGACACGCGTTATTGAGTATCAAACGGGTGGTGCGCTGAACTGGGAGTAATGTTCTACTTAATAAGCGCCTCACTGGTTCACAGGAGAGTAAACGGTTGGATAGTTTTAGTAATCTAAAGCAGACACAGTTTAAAAAACCCCTCAAACGAGGTGTTTGCTCTTTATTCTCCTTTTTTCCCAGCATTTTTAAGAAGCCGTCACCCCTTGGGGTCGCGGCTTTTTTTCCAGGATTCATTAGCGTGCAGCACTTAGCATCAAGCCGCGCGCCGATGAATGGCTCGCTCGCTCGGTCCGCCAGGCCTTATGGCACGGCAGATCTGAATGGTCGGGTCTTCTTAATCGGTAGTTCGTACTAATCCTCACGTGAAGGAGTATCACTATGGCAATCGCCAAAAAGAAACCAGCTGCAAAGAAACCTGCTGCAAAGAAAAAAGTAGCTGCTAAGAAGCCTGCTGCAAAGAAAGTAGCAAAGAAGAAGCCTGCTGCTAAAAAAGCTGCAAAGAAGAAGCCTGCTGCTAAAAAAGCTGCTGCTAAGAAGCCTGCTGCTAAAAAAGCTGCAAAGAAGAAGCCTGCTGCTAAAAAAGCTGCAAAGAAGAAGCCTGCTGCTAAAAAAGCTGCAAAGCGCAAGCCTGCTGCAAAAAAAAAGTAAGTAAGCCTGCTGCCAAGAAGAAAGCGGGCTCAGCTGTAAAAAAGCCCGCGGCTAAAAAGCCTGCTGCTACTGCGCAAACTGCGTTGAATCCAGCTGCTGCTTGGCCTTTCCCAACCGGCACACGCCCATAAGCGCAAGCTTATAGGTCAGGTTGTAATGCAATGGGGTCCCTCGGGACCCCATTTTTATTGCAAATCACCAAGCCCTGCAAGCAGCGCTATTGGCTTAAATCACCTTAAAACCCAAATCCAAACGCTGTTTTGAACTGATTTTTGATTTGATCTAGGCTCAATTGGTGGTTTTGTGGGCCTTGATGGGCAATTTTAATCGAGCCCATGAGACTAGCAAGTCGACCCGTTGTTTCCCAATCCATCCCATTCTCTAGACCAAACAGCAGTCCGCCTCGAAAGGCGTCGCCGCATCCGGTTGGATCAATTAATTGAGGTGCTTTGACTGGTGGAATTGCAATCGATTTACCACCTGCATAAATAAGGGCGCCTTCTGCACCTTTGGTAACGATCAGTGCTTTGACGCGCTCACTCAATTGCGCAAGCGATAAGCCAGTCCGCTTGGAAAGCATTTCACCTTCGTAGTCATTGACTGCCAGGTAGCTTGCTAGTTCAGTGAGTTCTAAAAGCTCAGGACCATCAAACATGGGTAAACCCTGACCTGGATCAAAGATGAATGGAATCTGCGCCTCTGCCAGTTGATGGCAATGCTCCCACATACCAGCGCGACCATCGGGCGCAACAATCGCTAAGGTAACGGGCACACTTTTCTTCTGGGTACGTGCAGCCGCAACATCGCTCACTAGATTGAGGTGCGATTCATTCATTGCGCCGGGGTGAAAGGCCGTAATCTGATTGTTCGAGAGATCGGTGGTGATCATTGCCTGTGCAGTAAATGCACCCTCGAGGGTTCGAATATGGCTCGTATCAATTTGCAAGTCCCTGAGGCGATCAAGGTAGGGCATAGCGTCGCCACCCACGGTTGCCATGATGACGGGCTCGCCGTGGAGCAACTTGAGGTTATAGGCAATGTTGCCAGCACAGCCGCCGAACTCACGGCGCATGCTCGGCACTAAAAAGGCAACATTCAGAATATGAATTTGGTCTGGCAGGATTTGATCCTGAAAGCGACCTTCAAAATTCATGATGGTGTCGTAGGCAATGGAACCGCAAATAAGGCTAGCCATAAAATACTTTCGTAATGATTGAGGGGGAGGTTAGGGATAGAAAAGCCGCACACGATACCCAGCAGCATTGCCGGGTAACTGCAGGGAAATAAGGGCGCGGATGGTTTCTCCGCCGGGAGCACCGTTACGAGCAAACTGGGTATGGGATTCGCGCCACGATGCGGGCAACCACTCTTCTGGCGAAAACAAAATCAATTGCACGGCAGATTCATCGGTATCGGTGAGGGTTAATTCCAAATGCGGGAGTGCAATTGGCATTATTAAGCGATTTTGTATCTCTACTTCGAGCACAGATGGATTTGCAGGTGCTTTAGAGGCTTGCTGCGCTGTTTGCATGCCAAGCGCGCTTGATTCAATCTTCCATGCAGAAAAATCGCGTATAGCCCCTTCTGTGCAGCCAAAAGACTCACACAGCGTTTGATCAGCACGTAGTAAAGCAGTAAACGTTTTCAAATGGAATGTCGATGGTGCATGATCCACCCGCGGCGCAGCAAATGGCAGCAAGCGATCGCGAGTAAAGTGCAGGGTGGCAAGGCTAAGGGCGCATGCTAGAACAAAAATCAATACCAACTTGAAGAGCCAGGCAAAAACTACAGCCTTGTTGGTTGCGGACGGACTAAGCGAACGCGCTAGATCAGCACTGTTTTTTTTTACTTCTAGGGTGCCAGTAAGACAGACCCAGCCCTCACTCTCTTTCCAGACCGAGAGCGTCAGCCACTGGCTATAGGTGGCAATCACTTCATCGGCCTGCCGGCTTAGTACACCAGAGAGTACGATCTGACCCCCAGGGCGGATGCGCTGGACTAAAGCCGGCGCCAATACTTGCAATGGGTTTGCCAAAATATTGGCCATGACGATGTCATAGCGTGCATCGGCGCCCAGCATTGGTACTGCATCGTCCGGCAAAGCAAAGGTGATATCGACCGCATTAATTTCGGCATTGCTGCGCGCAGCCACCATCGCTTGGGGATCAATGTCTGTTCCTACGACGGGATTGCAGCTTAATTTTTTGGCGGCGATGGCCAAAATGCCGGAGCCGCAGCCGTAATCGAGCAGGCTTCTGTTCTGTAACTGAGTTTGTTGCACGAGCCATAAGAGGCAAAGGTGGGTAGTAGGGTGACTACCGGTTCCAAATGCCAACCCTGGATCAACCGCCAAACAAATGGCATTTGGATCGGTGGGGGTTACGTGCCAAGAGGGTACTACCCAAATGCGTTCACCAATCTGAATCGGTGCAAATTGGCTTTGCGTTAAACGAACCCAATCTTGCTCGGCCACCATTTTTTCTTCTGGGCTTGTTAGCGTAAAGCCGGCATCGCTTAAAGAGTGAAGAAGTTCTGAAGTGAAGTCCGCATCATCCGAATGATCAACATCGGGATTAAACAGGGCGGTTACGGTCGAGCGATCCCATGCTTGAACCTCGGGAGAAAGTCCGGGCTCGCCGTAAAGGGGGTTTTCATCATAGCCGCCGGCAGCAGCATCCTCCACCGTAATCGAGAGGGCGCCGAGCTCCAGCAGTGCATCCCCTAAGGGTTCGGCTATCTCAGCATGAACCGTAAAAATCAGTTCACGGTACGGCATGGCCCTGCGCTTTCAAGAAAAACTACCCCTTCACTCGGCTGGCAGCTTGCTCTTCCAGGCGATGTTCGAGGTAATGAATGCTAGTGCCACCTTCTTCAAAATTAGGATCGAGCATAAGCTCGCGGTGCAGCGGAATATTGGTCGTGATGCCATCAATGACGATTTCCGAGAGGGCAATGCGCATGCGACGGATTGCCTGTTCGCGGGTCTTACCATAGGAAATCAATTTACCAATCATCGAATCGTAGTTGGGCGGCACCATGTAGCCACCATAGGCATGGGAATCAACCCGGATTCCAGGACCGCCCGGCATATGCCATGACAGAATGCGGCCCGGACTGGGCGTAAATTTGAAGGGATCTTCGGCGTTAATGCGGCACTCGATAGCATGCCCTTGAAACACGATGTCTTTTTGGCGAAACCCGAGCTTCAGTCCCGCCGCAATCCGAATTTGCTCTTGCACAATATCAACACCGGTAATCATTTCGGTGACGGGGTGCTCGACTTGAACCCGGGTGTTCATCTCAATGAAGAAAAACTCGCCATCTTCGAAGAGGAATTCAAAGGTACCTGCACCGCGGTAGCCCATTTTGCGGCAGGCTTCTGCGCAGCGCTCGCCAATTTTGGCAATCGCACGACGATCGATGCCGGGTGCTGGCGCTTCTTCGATAATCTTTTGGTGGCGGCGCTGCATTGAGCAGTCGCGTTCGCCCAGCCAGACGGCATTGCCGTGGGTATCGGCAAGAACCTGAATTTCCACATGGCGGGGCTTTTCTAAAAACTTCTCCATGTAGACCTCGGGGTTACCGAAAGCGCGTCCGGCCTCCTCCCGCGTCATATTGACTGCATTGACTAAAGCCGCTTCGGTATGCACGACGCGCATGCCGCGACCACCACCACCACCAGCCGCTTTGATGATGACGGGGTAGCCTACTTTTTTAGCGATCGCAATAATTTCTTTGGGGTTATCTGGCAGTGCGCCATCGGAACCAGGGACACAGGGAACGCCCGCTTTAATCATGGCGCGCTTCGCAGATACTTTGTCGCCCATCAAGCGAATGGTCTCTGGACGGGGGCCGATGAATGCAAAGCCGGATTTTTCAACGCGCTCGGCAAAATCGGCATTCTCCGATAAAAAACCATAGCCAGGATGAATGGCTTCTGCATCCGTAACCTCTGCCGCAGAAATGATGGCTGGCATATTCAGGTAGCTTAGTGGCGAAGGGGCCGGCCCAATGCATACCGCTTCATCAGCGAGTTTGACGTACTTAGCTTCTTTATCGGCAACGGAATACACCACTACCGTTTTAATGCCGAGTTCGCGGCACGCGCGTTGGATGCGAAGAGCAATTTCTCCGCGGTTAGCAATCAGAATCTTATCGAACATGGTGCCTTGGATTTATAGAATGTGGAGAAATTAAGCAATAACAAACAAAGGTTGATCGTATTCAACGCCCTGGCCGTTCTCACACAAAATTTGTTTAACGATGCCCGCCTTCTCAGACTCGATTTCATTTAAGAGTTTCATCGCCTCAATGATGCAGAGGGTTTGACCCACCGTAACGATGTCGCCAACATTGACGAAATTGGGCGATTCCGGATTGGCGGCACGATAAAAGGTTCCAACCATGGGGGACTTCGCAATGAATCCAGCTGCAGTAGCCGTAGCTTCTTCGGCGGCAGCATGTTCTGCCGCAGTCGGTGCTGCGGGCACAGGCGCACTCACTGGAACTGGGATGGGCGCTGCAGCTGCATAGGTTATTGGCGCAGTACCTTGTTGTCCTTGCCCTAACTTCGCGTTCACAATGCGAACCCGGTCTTCACCTTCGTTGACTTCGAGCTCAGAGATACCTGATTCAGAAACCAAGTCGATCAACGTTTTTAGTTTTCTCAGATCCATGGAGGTAGGTCCTTCTGGTAAAAAATGACGGGAAAGAAAATTACGATTGTTTGAGTTGCTGGCTGGCTGCTTGCAATGCCAGCGCGTAGCCGATTGGACCTAGTCCACAAATGACACCTTTTGCAATGTCGGATAAATAGGAGTGCTTACGGAATTCTTCGCGTTGGTGAATGTTGGATAAATGCACTTCAATGAAGGGAATGGCAACACCCGCTAAAGCATCCCGCAGGGCAACGCTGGTATGGGTAAAGCCACCGGGATTGATGATGATGAAATCAACCCCATCCTGTTTTGCCTTCTGAATGCAGTCAATTAATTCGCCTTCATGATTGCTTTGATAGGTGCTCAGTAGGATTCCAGCGTCTTTTGCCTGAGTTTCCAGGCCTTGGTGGATGTCACTGAGGGTGGTATGGCCATAAACCTGGGGTTCGCGGCTACCCAATAAATTGAGGTTAGGGCCTTGAATAACTAAAACTGACGGTTTTTTTGACATAGATCGCTAATTTTAGAAACAGTTAAGAACAGATGATGTCAGGCTTATCGAATCAGACCGCGACGCGCTTTGCCTAACAACGGGGCATACAAACGCGGGGTTGGATCGATGCAACATGGGGTGAAGTATACCCCTTAGACCAGGGGCAAAACCCCTAAATGCAGGAAAAAAAAGATCTAATTTCTGCAAAATGAATGAAATAAAGCCGCTATAGATGATTAAAACTGACTGAAATACCGATTTATTCTTAGTCTAAAACACAGCAATTTTAATTAAATACCTGCTTTTATCTGCTTTCTGAGCTCATCTTCACTTATCTTCCCTAATTTGGTATTAGTCACCTTGCCTTTGGCATTAATCACTACGGTGTAGGGAAGGGCGCCTTGGGTGTTACCTAAGGCCTTGCCAATTTTGCTGCCCTGCAATCCACCCATGACTATGGGGTAAGAAACCAGGGTAGTTTCCAGAAATTGACGTATGTTCGATGGTGTATCGATACCGATACCAACAAATAAGACATTTTTCGAGGCGAATTCATCCTGAAGATCGCTTAAGGCAGGCATCTCTTCGACGCAAGGCGGGCACCAGGATGCCCAAAAGTTCACCACCAATACCCGGTTTTGCCATTCGGCGGTATTCACGGGCGTATTGTCAGGTTTCATCCATGGATTGGCCAGTAGTGCCGCAACCGACTCGTCGCTTGCAGTGCCATCACGGTAAATCCAGCTTGAAGTGATCAGACCCGCAGCAAGGCCGCCTAAGCTCATTCCACTGATGATTAGCATTTGTCTTCGGTTCATGCGCACTCCTTCGCTAAAATTCAATCATGCATATACACATCTTGGGCATTTGCGGCACCTTTATGGGCGGCATCGCTGCCATCGCACGGCAGGCCGGTCAGCGCGTAACGGGATGCGATGCGAACGTATATCCGCCCATGAGTACCCAGCTCGAAGCCCAAGGCATAGAGCTTATCGAAGGATACTCTAGCGATCAATTATCGCAACTGGGTAGCAAGCCGGATTTGTTTGTCATTGGAAATGTGGTCTCGCGTGGCAATCCATTAATGGAAGCGATTCTCAACCAAGGCTTGCCTTATATCTCTGGTCCGCAGTGGCTGGGCGAGCAAGTACTCTACGGTAGGCATGTTCTGGCGGTGGCGGGTACCCACGGCAAAACCACCACATCAGCCATGCTGGCCTGGATTTTAGAATTCAATGGCAAAGAGCCAGGTTATTTAATCGGTGGTGTGCCACTGAATTTCACGGTCTCAGCGCGCTTGGGTAAGAGCCCCTACTTTGTGATTGAGGCCGATGAATACGACACCGCCTTTTTTGATAAACGCAGTAAGTTTGTGCATTACCGGCCGCGTACTGCCTTACTCAATAATCTGGAGTTTGATCACGCCGATATTTTTGCTGATTTGGCTGCAATCGAAACCCAGTTTCATCATTTGGTGCGAACCGTGCCGAGCGAAGGATGTTTGGTGGTCAATGGTGTAGAAGCATCGCTGGAGCGGGTGCTGGGGCGTGGCGCATGGTCGCCGGTGGCACGCTTTGGTATAGATGTCAATAACACCTGGTCGATGCAAGCCCATCCCAATGATGAATTCACGGTAGTGCATGAAGGTAAGGAAGTGGCAAGGGTTTGCTGGGCGCCGGACTCGGGCGTGATGGGTCGCCATAATCAACTCAATGCCCTGGCAGCAATTGCAGCAGCACAGCACATAGGCATTAGTCCGCGCGATGCAGCCAGCGCCTTAGCCCAATTTAAAAATGTAAAACGCCGCTTAGAAACCGTTGGCCAGCATAATGGCATCACGATTTACGATGACTTTGCGCACCACCCCACGGCAATTACGACTACGCTTGATGGCCTGCGCCGCCGCGTAGGCAATAGCCGGATTTTGGCGGTCTTGGAGCCGAGATCGAACACCATGAAGCTGGGCATCATGAAGGCCCAGTTGCCTGCGAGCTTAGAGGCAGCTGATCGTATTTATGCCTATGGCGCCGAAAGCGGCAAAGAGGCTTTGGGTTGGAATGTGGCGGAAGTGCTGAGTCCCTTAAATAAGGATAAGCCGAACCGTGCAAACGCATTTGAGGATTTAGATGTGCTGGTGAGCGCTGTCGCAAAGGAAGCTAGGCCAGGAGACCACATATTAGTCATGAGTAATGGTGGCTTTGGTGGCGTGCATCAAAAATTACTGCAGGCAATGCTTGCGGTAGTGAACTAAAACAACATAGAAAGAATTTTTATGCCAGCACGATTACAAGACAAGATTGCCATCATTACGGGCGCCGCCAAAGGCATTGGTTTAGCTACGGCAGTGCGCTTTGCCCAAGAGGGCGCGAAAGTGATGCTGGCCGACATCAACCTGGCTGAATTAGAAAAGCATGCTGCAGCGATTCCGAATGCGGAAGCGTATGCTATGAATGTGACCGATCGGGATAGCATTCAAGCGGTTGTCGATGCCATCATGAAAAAGCACAGCCGCATTGATGTCTTGATTAATAACGCGGGCATTACCCAAGATGCGCGCCTCGTCAAAATGACTGAAATGCAATTCGATGCAGTGATTGATGTCAATCTCAAAGGCGTTTTTAATTGCACCCAATTAGTGGTGCCGCATATGCTGGAAGCCAAACGCGGCGCCATTGTGAATGCCTCCAGCGTGGTGGGCTTGTATGGTAACTTTGGTCAGACCAATTACTCTGCAACGAAGTTTGGTGTGATTGGGCTTACTAAAACTTGGGCGCGTGAGCTCGGCCCGAAAGGCATTCGAGTCAATGCCGTTTGCCCTGGTTTTGTGGGGACTGAAATGGTGATGGCAATGCCGACCGCTATTTTGGAAGACATTGCCAAACGGACTTGGATGGGACGCCTTGGCACTCCCGATGAAATTGCCAATGTGTATGTGTTTTTAGCTAGCGATGAGGCCAGTTATATTAATGGCAGCACCCTCGAAGTTAGCGGCGGGATCTCCCTTTAATATGTACCTTCTTTATGAAGAGGGTGGCGACATTAAAGCCGCTACTGTGCAATCGACCGCAGGCGAGGGCGAGGCCCAGTCATGGCAAGCGACCAGTCTATCTGGCAAAAAACTCAAGTTAAAAGCCAAAGAAGTGTGGTTGCGTTTTGAAAAGCCCGATGCGCAGGCTTTGATAAATGAGGCCGGCGCCTTATCAAACGAGATTGATTTGCAATTACTTTGGGATTGCGCTCCTGAAGGGGAGTTTGCATTTACCGACATCGCTTCCGAGTATTTTGGTGGCCAGGTTAGCGCGGCACAACAGGCTGCTTTAGCCATTGCCTTGCAATCGGCGCCAGTGTATTTTCGGCGCAAGCAGCGCGGCCGATTTATGCGTGCCCCAAAAGAACAGTTGGATGCTGGCATTGCCGCACTCGAGCGCAAGCAGCGTGAACAAGAGCAGCAGGGGCAGTGGCAAGCAGATTTAGTCGCAGGGCGGTTTCCAGAAAGCTTGCTATCGCAAGCCAAGCAACTCCTCTTTAATCCCGATAAAAATACCCTAGCCTATAAAGCATTTTTGGCTGCCTGCAATGAGACCGGTGAATCACCGCCACAACTGATGATGCGTTGCGGCGCCTTAGAGTCGCCGCTGGATTACCACCAAGGGATGTTTTTAAAGGCGAACTTTCCGAACGGTGCAGGCCACCATGCGGATGCAATGATTACTGATGCAGTCTATGACGCAGCGATTGCAGCATTACCTATCGCTGAAGTACAGGCCTTTTCGATTGATGATGCCGCCACCACCGAAATTGATGACGCGCTGTCGGTCACGGCCTTGCCTGATGGAGCTCATCGCATTGGCGTCCACATCTCTGCCCCGGGCCTCGTGATTAGCAAGGATGATTCGCTGGATCAAGTAGCGCGGGCACGTATGTCAACGGTCTATATGCCAGGCGACAAGATTACGATGCTGCCCGATGCGGTGATAGCGCGTTTTTCCTTGGATGCGGGTAGTGCAAGGCCTGCGGTTTCGATTTACGTTGATGTCGATACGCAAGGCGATTTAATCGCTCAGTCAGTACAAACGCGGATCGAAATGGTACCGATTGCTGCTAACTTACGTTTAGAGCATTTAGAAGAGTCCGTTAATCAGTTTGCCGATCCAGAGTATGTTATAGAGACTGAGAATGCCTTTGCTTTTCAAAATGAATTATTGATCCTGTGGCGCGCAGCACAAAAATTGCATGCGAGGCGCCAGGAGCAGCGGGCAAAAAATGGCTTGCGTGTGGAGCAGCTCGGCGTGGTCGATCCCAATGCCCTGCAACGCGATTTTCAGTTTCAGATTAGCCGAACCGATGGCGAGGAGCGGATTGAGATCCAGCCGCGATCACGGGGTTCGGTATTGGATACGATCGTCGCGGAGTGGATGATTTATTGCAACAGCACGTGGGGGCAGTGGCTGGCAGATCAAGGATTGCCAGCCTTGTTTCGAACGCAGAAAGGCTGGGGTCCACAACGCACACGCATGCAAACCACACCAGCGCCGCACGAAGGTTTGGGTTTAGAGTATTACGCCTGGTGCACTTCCCCTTTGCGGCGCTATTCGGATTTAGTCAATCAGTGGCAATTGATTGCCTTGGCCAAACATGGTGTAACGGCAAAAATGGTAGCGCCGTTTCAGCCGCGCGATGCGAGTCTAATGGGGATTGCCGCTGATTTTGAAACCTGCTATCAGTCCTTTGCCGAGTACCAAGATCGTATGGAGAAATACTGGTGTTTGCGCTGGTTAGCGCAGGAACCGCTCCCGCGCACCCTATTTGCCCGCCACCTCAAAGAGGGGATGAGTCGCCTAGAGGATATTCCCTTGCATTTGCCAATACCCGAACTGGCATCGCATCCCCGCATGACCCGTGCCGAGGTTGCTATTTTAGAAACCGATCTATTGCAACTGAGCGCCAGCGTACGCGTCAATCAGATTGAAAAATCAGAGTCCGCCCCACCTGAATTGGATGCGCCGGAAATGGATTCGTCAGAATTGGATGCGCCAGAAACGGAGCCGCCAGCGGCAGATCTAGCCCCGCTCGGCGACGCACCGATTGCG
>CAWUTW010000124.1:0-21328 GCA_963925585.1 uncultured Polynucleobacter sp.
TTCTGACGGCACAAAGTGAATATACATGTCTGAATCTTTTGCAGAATTATTTGAAGAATCCCTAACCCGATCGAATATGAAGACCGGCCAAGTTATCTCGGCTGAAGTCCTTCGCATTGATCATAATTTCGTGGTGGTGAACGCCGGCTTAAAGTCTGAAGCGTTTATTCCCGTTGAAGAATTCCATAACGACGCCGGTGAGATTGAAGTCAATCCAGGCGATTTCGTTTCGGTTGCCATTGATGCTCTGGAAAACGGCTACGGTGACACCATTCTTTCCCGTGACAAAGCGAAGCGCTTGGCATCGTGGATGAATCTGGAAAAAGCCCTTGAGCAAGCCGAAATTGTGACCGGTACAGTGACTGGTAAAGTCAAAGGTGGCTTAACGGTGATGGTCAATGGCATCCGCGCATTCTTGCCCGGCTCGCTGGTTGATACCCGTCCAATTAAAGATACCAGCCCATACGAAGGCAAGACCATGGAGTTCAAGGTCATCAAGCTCGATCGTAAGCGCAACAACGTAGTTCTTTCCCGCCGTGCTGTGGTTGAAGCCAGCCAAGGTGAAGAGCGTGCGAAGTTAATGGTGAACCTCAAAGAGGGCAGCATTGTTCAAGGTCTGGTTAAGAACATTACCGATTACGGCGCATTCGTTGACCTCGGCGGTATCGATGGCCTCTTGCACATCACTGACTTGGCATGGCGTCGTGTGCGTCACCCCAGCGAGATGCTGACGGTTGGTCAAGAAGTGACTGCGAAGATTTTGAAGTTCGATCAAGAGAAAAATCGCGTATCCCTTGGTGTGAAGCAGCTTGGTGACGACCCATGGGTTGGTATCGCGCGCCGCTACCCACCCAACACCCGTTTATTCGGCAAAGTAACCAACCTGACTGACTACGGCGCATTCGTTGAAATCGAGAGCGGCATTGAAGGCTTGGTACACGTATCCGAGATGGATTGGACCAATAAGAACGTTGCCCCAAGCAAAGCAGTTGCACTGGGCACTGAAGTTGAAGTGATGGTGCTCGACATTGATGAAGACAAGCGCCGTATTAGCCTTGGTATCAAGCAATGCAAAGCTAATCCATGGGAAGAGTTCTCACGTGGACAGCAAAAGGGCGATAAGCTCACAGGCGCAATCAAGTCGATTACTGACTTTGGTGTTTTCATTGGCTTGCCTGGCGGCATTGATGGCCTGGTTCACCTCTCTGACCTTTCATGGAATGAACCAGGTGAAGAGGCGGTTAAGAAATACAAGAAGGGCGATGAAATCGAAGCCACCGTATTGGCCATTGATGTTGAGAAAGAGCGTATCTCGCTTGGCATCAAGCAATTGTCTGGTGACCCGTTCAACAACTACACTTCCACTAGCGACAAGGGTAGCCTTGTCACTGGCACAGTGAAGAGTGTTGATGCGAAGGGCGCAACCATTCATTTGGCTGACGAGGTAGAGGCATATCTACGCGCTTCTGAAATCTCAACCGATCGCGTTGAAGATGCACGCAATGTCTTGAAAGAAGGCGATACCGTGACAGCCATGATCATTAATATTGATCGCAAGTCACGCAATATCAACCTATCGATTAAAGCCAAAGACAGTGCTGATCAGCATGACGCAATGAGCAAGCTCCAAGGTGATGCGCAGTCGGGCACCACCAATTTGGGTGCTTTACTCAAAGCAAAGATGGATAATCAGGGCTAAATCAATATCGCCACTCCTGCTTATCAGGGGTGGCGGTTTGCATTGATAGACCATGACAGAAAACGATCAACAAGCGATTACACGCTCTGAGCTAGTTGAGAGCTTAGCGGAGCAGTTTCCGCAGCTATTGCCACGGGATGTTGAGTTGGCAGTTAAAACATTGCTAGACACAATGACGCAAGCACTTGCCGAAGGCAAGCGTATTGAGTTGCGCGGTGTTGGTAGTTTTGTATTGCATCACCGACCAGCCCGAACTGGCCGCAACCCGAAATCGGGTGAAAAGGTCATGATTCCAGAAAAGCGTGTACCGCATTTCAAGCCGGGCAAAGAATTGCGTGAGCGGGTTGACTATAACCCCCTCAATCAAGCGCATAACCAGACTCAGTCTGGCAAGAAGGAAGGCTAATTTGCCTCCCTTGCGAGCAAATGCCTGTGGGTCAATACCGACCTTAGTTTGATACCAAACTGCCTTACGTAAACGAACCCCATGATTCAAATTGAAACCGCGTGGCTACTGCTGCTCCCAGTTCTATTTGGGCTGGGGTGGCTTGCCTCACGTTGGGATCTGCGCCTTGAGAGCCGAATGGACGAGCGCGAGCGCATGCTGCAGCAACGCTCTACTTTTAAGGGACTCAGTCTTTTATTAAACGAGCAGCCGGATCAAGCGATTGAAGCGCTGGTTAAGGTGGCTCAACTCGATCCAGAAACCGTTGATCTTCACTTTTCATTGGGAAATTTGTTTCGCCGCCGTGGTGAGACCGAGCGTGCGATCCGCATTCATCAGCATTTGGCCAGTCGTACTGATCTCAAGCCTCGCGACCGTGATCATGCAGCCTATGAATTAGGCCGTGACTTTTTGCGCGCAGGTCTACTCGACCGTGCAGAGGCATCCTTAAATCAAGTAGGTGAAGGCAAATACAGCGTTCCAGCCAAAGAGAGTCTCTTGGAAATGTACCAAGTCGAACGTGATTGGAAAAAGCGATTGTGGCAGCTACCGAGCTTGAGGCCCTACAGGGCAAGGATCACCAAACGGAGATTGCTCAGTTTTATTGCGAATTGGCGCAAGAGGCTTTGCGGCGCAAAGATATGATGGACTCTGAACTATCGATTGATCGGGCCTTGCAGGCGGTCCCAGCGCAGGCCAGAGCATTAATTTTGCAAGGCGATTATTTGGTTGCGATGGATCGTCCAGGACAAGCAATTGAGGTGTGGAGCCAGGTCGCAGAAAAACACCCTGCCTACATGCACTTGGTTGCCGATCGTTCGATGGCGGCTCATGTTGCGGTCGATAAAGCCAATGCCGGGCTGGACCACTTGATTGCCCTGTTAACTACGCAATCGGCTGGTGAGCTTTTGGATATTGTCCATAAGCACTTGATGTTAATTCGTGGGCCTGCGGCAGCCGAGGTGATGTTGGTTGGGGTCATGCAACATACCCCCAGCTTGACAGCGCTCTCGAAGTTGGCAGAAACGCGTTTGGCCTTAGCGGAGCTGAATGGCAGTCCTGAGCGTATTGCTGACTTACAAGCCACCTTAGGTCTCTTAAAGCAACGTACAACTGCTCTAGCACGGTATACCTGCGGTAACTGCGGTTTCAGAGCAAGGCGCTTTTACTGGCAATGTCCCGGTTGTAATCATTGGGAGGCATACTCCCCAAGACGCAGTGAAGGGGCCGCCGCAAGTGGCCCATCCATGTAACGCATTTGTTTAAGAACGGTTGATACCCCATGAAAGTCACCATCATTGGCAGCGGCTACGTCGGTTTAGTTACTGGCGCTTGTTTAGCTGAGCAAGGTAACAATGTATTTTGCTTGGATTTAGACCCCAAGAAAATTGCAATTCTGAATTCAGGCGGGGTACCCATTTATGAGCCGGGCCTCAAAGAAATGATTGAGCGTAACCGAGCCGCAGGGCGTTTGCAGTTCTCTACCGACATTGCAGCATCCGTAGCACATGGCGACATTCAATTTATTGCAGTGGGCACGCCGCCCGATGAGGATGGCTCAGCTGACTTGCAGTATGTCGTTGCTGCGGCACGTAATATTGGACGTCACATGACCACGCCGAAGGTGGTGGTGGATAAATCAACGGTACCCGTAGGTACAGCAGAAAAAGTGACAGCAGCCATTACAGAGGAATTAGCTAAGCGCAGCCTCGCAGCCGAGCTTTGCTCGGTAGTCTCGAACCCGGAGTTTTTGAAAGAGGGCGCTGCTGTCGAGGATTTTATGCGGCCTGACCGCATTGTGATTGGCACGGATAGCAATCCATCTGGATTGCGTGCCAAAGAGCAGATGCGGAAACTGTATGCGCCGTTTAATCGCCATCATGAGCGTACCTATTACATGGATGTAAAAAGCGCGGAACTGACAAAGTATGCGGCAAACGCAATGTTGGCTACTCGGATTTCATTTATGAATGAGTTAGCGAATCTTGCGGATGTTGTCGGCGCTGACATTGAAGCGGTGAGGCAAGGTATTGGCTCTGATTCTCGCATTGGTTATGGGTTTTTGTACTCTGGGACCGGCTATGGCGGATCATGCTTTCCGAAGGATGTATCGGCACTGAGCAAAACGGCGCTAGAGCATGGCCACGACTTAAAAATACTGCAAGCAGTAGAGGCGGTAAACGAGGCACAGAAAACGATCTTGGTTGAAAAGATAGAGAAGCGCTTTGGCGCGGATTTATCGAATAGGAAGTTTGCCATTTGGGGTTTGGCATTTAAGCCCAATACCGACGATATGCGCGAGGCCCCGAGCCGCGTAATCATTGCAGCATTAGTCAAGCGCGGCGCTACTGTAGCGGCCCATGACCCCGTTGCTATGTCAGAGGCAACCCATTGCTTTGATGTCGATTTTGCAAATAATCCGGAGGGACGCAAGCGCGTCTTGATGGTCGATCAGCCGATGGACGCCTTGGATGGATGTGATGCTTTGGTCATCGTTACTGAGTGGAAGGCCTTCCGTAGCCCTGATTTTGATTTACTCAAGCAAAAACTTAAATCCCCCATCATTTTTGATGGCCGAAACCTCTATGAGCCCCAAGCTATGCAAGAATTGGGTTTTGAATATCAAGGTATTGGCCGCCACAATTAATTACGATCATGACTGTAGAAAAAGCAAACCGTGAGCAATTTGCAAAAACTAAGCTATTAGTAGTTGGCGACGTGATGCTCGATCGCTATTGGTTTGGCGACACGGATCGGATTTCACCGGAGGCGCCGGTTCCAATTGTGCAAGTTTCCAAAGTCGATGAACGCTTGGGTGGCGCTGCGAACGTGGCACGCAACGTCGCTGCACTCGGAGCCAATACAACCATCCTTGGAGTTGTAGGCAAGGATGAAGCAGGTAATCGCATTGGTGAGCTACTGAGGCAGAGCGGTGTCAATAGCCAATTAGAAGTGGATCCCCAGGTTCCAACGACAGTGAAGTTGCGTGTAATTGCGCGCCAACAGCAATTAATCCGCTTGGATTTTGAAGAGACTCCCAGCCAAACTGCATTGGAGCAAAAGTTGGCGCGGTTTGAAAAAGCCTTGGGCACCGCCGATGTGCTGGTGTTGTCGGATTATGGCAAAGGCGCATTGAGCCAGGTTGCCACCATGATTGAGTGCGCACGGGCGCAAAATAAAGTCATTTTGGTTGACCCTAAGGGTGAAGACTACGAAAAATACCGTGGCGCGACCCTTATTACCCCCAATCGCAGTGAGTTACGTCAAGTGGTGGGCCGATGGGTGGATGAAGACGATCTGACACGGCGCGCGCAAGAGCTCAGGCGTTCACTTGGAATCCAAGCCCTATTACTCACCCGCTCTGAAGAGGGAATGAGTTTATTCACAGATCAGGGCGTTTCTCATGTGCGCGCGCAGGCGCGAGAAGTATTTGATGTGTCTGGCGCGGGTGATACCGTGATTGCGACTTTAGCGGTTGCTCTTGCAGCGCAGTGGCCGCTTGACCGAGCCATGGCATTGGCCAATCGTGCCGGCGGCATTGTGGTGGGCAAGCTAGGAACCGCAACCGTAACTTCGGAGGAATTACAGTGACGATTATTGTGACCGGCGCTGCTGGATTTATCGGTGCTAATTTAGTGCAGGCTTTAAACGCTCGCGGTGAAAAAAACATCATTGCGGTGGATGACTTACGCCCAGCGGGTAAATACCGTAACTTGGCTGACCTCGACATCATTGACTACTTGGACAAGGATGAGTTCCTTGAGGCTTTTGCAAGTGGACGTCTGGGCAAAGTCAAGGCGGTTTTTCATGAAGGGGCGTGCTCCGATACGATGGAAACCGATGGTATTTTTATGATGGCGAACAACTACCGCTACTCCATGGATTTACTCGATATTTGTACCGAAGAGAGCGTTCCATTTTTATATGCATCCTCGGCAGCCACCTATGGTGGATCCGACACCTTTGTCGAAAGCCGGGAGCATGAAAAGCCGCTAAATATCTACGGTTACTCAAAGTTTCTATTTGATCAAGTGATACGTAAGCGCTTTCTTGAGAAAGCAAATACAGCCCAGGTAGTTGGCTTCCGTTACTTTAATGTGTATGGCCCGCGTGAGTCACATAAAGGCCGTATGGCATCAGTAGCCTTTCACCAATACCATCAGTTTAAAAACCAAAGCGTGGTTAAGCTTTTTGGTGAGTATGGTGGCTATGCTGCTGGTGAGCAGTGTCGTGATTTTGTGTCAGTTGAGGACGTTGTTAAAGTCAATTTGTTTTTTTATGATCACCCCGAAAAGAGTGGCATCTTTAACTTGGGTAGTGGCAAAGCCCAACCCTTTAATGACGTTGCCCATGCCGTCCTAAACTCCATGCGGCGCATTGCGGGGCAAGCTCCAGTTAGCTTGGCTGAATTGGTCAAACAAGGCTTGATTGAATACATTCCGTTCCCGGATGCTTTGCGTGGTAAATACCAATGCTTTACACAGGCAGACCAAACCCAACTCAGGCAAGCAGGCTATGCCGATGCATTCCTCAATGTAGAGCAGGGCATTGGGCGCTATATTGATTGGCTTTCTGCCAATGCTGATTTTTTGAGTCAGCCGAGTGTCTGAATTGACGCGAGCGTAATCTCGATTTACACCACCCCTAGGCACTTACTGATTTCAGGGTAGTCACTCTGTCAGGGGCCTATTTTCAGTCAACCACTCCATCTTTTGGCCGTTATGAGAAGTCCTTGCGCGCTATTCATTTAGCCCAAGGATTTTTTAACGATTAAAAGGGGTTGATATGATTCAAAAATTTCGTTCGTATGTACGTCAATATGCATTTCAAGTAGCACTGATGTCTATGTTGGTGCCTGTAATTGGAGTCGGTTTGTCGGATGCAATGGCATCGCCCGTTAATGTAAATAGTGCAAGCCAGTCTGAGCTTGAGAGCATCAAAGGTTTGGGCCCTTCAAAGGCGCGCGCCATTATTTCAGAGCGAGAGGATGGCGGCTTTTACCGCGATGCCAATGACTTACAAAAGCGGGTCAGGGGCATTGGAATGAAGTCGGTTGAAAAGATGGTCGATAACGGCTTAACCATTGAATCCCCCAGTGCCTACCGTGAATCTCGCAATAGCTCCAAAGCAAGTTCAAGAGCACAAGGCGAGCCGACTGCGCGCGCAAGCCGATCGCAAGGGCGCTCGCGGGAAACGCAAGATCAGTACCCCACATCCAAGAGGGGGAAAGGTCAAAAAAACTGGGAGTAAACGCCGCCCCAATATGAAATAGCGTGATTGCGCTTAATTCACCAGATTGGCGGGCTTGTGGCTAAAATAGTTTGATGAACTCGCCCGCCAATCCCCTCTCCTCCTACATGACGATTTCCCAAACGGTTGGGAATACTCCGTTAGTGCGTTTACAGCGGATACCGGGTCCAGACATCATTGCGCGTGGCAATGTTGTTTTAGGTAAGCTCGAAGGGAATAATCCGGCGGGATCGGTCAAGGATCGACCTGCACTATCGATGATTGTGCGCGCACAAGAGCGCGGCGAGATTAAACCGGGTGATACCTTAATAGAAGCTACCAGTGGCAATACCGGTATTGCCTTGGCGATGGCCGCTGCCATGTTGGGTTACAAAATGGTGCTGGTGATGCCTGAGAATCAAAGTTTAGAGCGCCGCCAAAGTATGGCGGCCTATGGAGCCGAACTTATTCTGACGGCTGCAACGGGAGGCATGGAGCTGGCACGTGACTATGCCTTGCAGTTACAAAAAGAAGGGCGCGGGCGTTTATTGGATCAGTTTTCCAATTTAGATAATCCCCGTGCGCACCTCGAGACAACTGGCCCTGAAATTTGGCGCGATACCCATGGGCAGATTACACATTTTGTTTCTTCAATGGGGACTACTGGCACGATTACCGGGGTCTCCACGTATTTAAAGTCAATGAATCAAGCGATTCAGATTATTGGCGCACAGCCGTCCGAGGGATCGCAGATCCCAGGAATTCGGAAGTGGGCTCCAGAGTACCTGCCTAAAATTTACCAAGCAGACCGGGTAGACCGAATTGAGTATGTCAGTCAAGGCGAGGCTGAGGAAATGGCGCGTCGTATGGCGGCAGAGGAGGGTATTTTTTGCGGTATCTCGGCAGCAGGTGCGCTCGTCATTGCGTTACGGATTGCACAAGAAGTGGAGAACGCCACAATCGTATTTATTGTTTGCGACCGCGGTGATCGCTATCTTTCCACGGGTGTATTTCCAGCCTAGTTGGCCTTGGGCTTTTTAGGCTTTTGCGTCTTTTTTGCAGCAGGCTTCTTGGCTTTAGTGGTCGGCGCTGTGGCTGTTTTAAAGGCCGCACTGTGATTGTCGTAACCTAGCGACTCTGCAAACTCTGCGACACTCTGTGCATAAAAATAGCTACGGTTGTATTGAACAATGCTGAGGAAATTCTCTAGGCCAACAACATAACGTACCTGATCATTGCCGAGCTCGTTGACAAACGGCAAATCGATAATGAGGACTTTGCTTTGCGGCGCTACGCCACCAGTTTGTAGATCGCCATAGCGGCTATCTAAGATACCCAATTCAATGAATTCCTGTACGGTGTGTTTTGCATCGGGTAGGCCGTCTGCCAAGTGCTGAATAGCAGCCTTGTTTTGCTCTGTTTCAGTAATCGGAAAATAGATTGGCATCCCGGGCTGCCAACCATGGATGCGTAAAAAGCGCGCCACGCTTGCAATCGCATCCGGACGACTTTGGCGTAAATCAATTACGCCATCGCCATCACCATCCTTTGCGAAATTGCGAATGCTACCAGGCATAAATTGCGGCAGTCCAATCGCGCCGGCATAGGAGCTGGTCTGATTTAGGCAGCGGTCAAATGCATTGGCTTTGATCGAAGGGTTATGAGTACTCCGCGGTGCATTGCCGCTAGATTCGGCCCAACAAAGCAGGATGAGTTGCTTGAGCTGCTCTTGAAAAAGGGCTTCACGGCTGACCCGGTTTGGCGTATCGGGGTAATTAAATGCGAGGGTTGATAAAACATCCTTGACTTTGAAGCTACCCATGTTTCGCCCATAAATGGTCTCTACGCCAATGATCGAGGCGATAACCGTACCAGGTACGCCAGTTTCACGCTCAACCTGATCCAGATAGGGACGATTTTGTTCAATAAAAGCCATCCCTGCCTTGATTCGAACAGGCTCGATAAAGCGCCCACGATAGGCAAGCCAGTTCTTTTTAAATCCAGGTGGGCCAGGCATGACTAATTTTCGAACTTGGGCTAGATTTTTGCTGTCCGCAAACGCAGTCTCTAAGCTGCCGAGTGGGATACCCTCGGCTTTGCTAATCTGTAGCAGCATGGCTTGGAGATTTTGGCTGAGTTGCTGCTCTACTGTCTCTTCACCCACTTGGTTTACGATAGAAGTATCAGGAATGGTTTTGCTAGGCAGCGTTGCTTCTGTATTGGGTGGAGCCGAGGCGCACGCTGATAGGAGGGTAACTGCGATAATGGCGAGCAAAAGACATATTCCCCTATTGGCAATGTAAGAGCCAATGTGGGGAATAATTAAAATAAAGTTCACCAATTGATTTTATAGATAAATTCGATGGGATGGACGATATAAAGAGGCGAGAAGAATGACAACAGCATATATAAGCCACAGTGATTTTTTAAGGCATGAAATGGGCAGTCATCACCCGGAGTGTCCGGAGCGCATTCAGGCAATTGAAGACCAACTCATTTTGAGCCGCGTAGATGGTTTTCTAAAGCGGATCGATCCGCCGCTTGCCACAACTGAGCAAGTCGAGTTGGTTCATAGCGCCGATCACGTGGAGTATGTCACTGGCCATTCACCAACATCGGGTTACTTTATGCTTGATGGCGATACCATCATGAACCCAGCAACCCTGACCGTGTCGTTGCGCGCCGCGGGCGCAGCGATTGCTGGCGTCGATGCGGTCATGAAAGGCGAAGTCGAAAATGCATTTTGTGCCATCCGCCCGCCTGGCCATCATGCCGAGCCAACACGCTCGATGGGCTTCTGTGTTTTTAACAACATCGCGATTGCTGCACGCTATGCAATTAGTGCATACGGCATTGAACGGGTGGCTATTATTGATTTTGATGTCCACCACGGCAATGGCACTGAGGCGGCATTTTATGATGACCCTAAAATTTTGATGTGCAGCTTTTTTCAACACCCCTTTTATCCATATAGCGGCTTAGAGCATTCCGACAATATGGTGAATATGCCGATGCCCGCCTCAACCAAAGGGGATGTGGTGCGCAAGATGATTACTGAAACCTGGTTGCCGCGCCTAAGGGCCTTTGCGCCTGAATTAATCTTGATCTCTGCAGGCTTTGATGCCCATCGCGAGGATGATTTAGGTCAAATGGGCTTGGTAGAAGACGATTACGTTTGGATGACCCAACGCCTTAAAGAGGTTGCTAAGGAATCGGCTGGCGGCCGCATTGTCAGTTGCCTTGAGGGAGGCTATAACCTTTCTGCTTTAGGGCGCAGTGTAGTGGCCCACGTCAAGGCCTTAGCTGACCTTTAGGCGTTTACAGACGCCCAAGCCGAATGCCGCGCGGGCGAGTAAAATAGTTTCTATTTATCGAATCGAATCGAATAGATCAAGAAAGTGCCATGAAAATTCTGGTTGCAGTGAAGCGCGTTGTCGATTACAACGTCAAAATTCGAGTCAAATCTGATCAGTCCGGTGTTGATACCGCGAATGTGAAGATGAGCATGAATCCGTTTGATGAAATTGCAGTTGAAGAGGCAATTCGTTTGAAAGAGGCTGGCATTGCGAGCGAGATCGTGGTTTTCTCGGCAGGCAGTCAACAGTGCCAGGAGACTCTACGAACCGCACTGGCGATTGGTGCCGATCGTGCCATTTTGGTTGAAACCGATGTTGATTTACAGCCCTTAGCGGTAGCCAAGCTGTTGCAGGCGGTGTGCGCTAAAGAGCAGCCCCAATTGATTATTTTGGGCAAGCAGGCAATTGATGACGACAGCAATCAAACAGGTCAAATGTTGGCGGCCCTGATGGATCTTCCACAAGCCACCTTCGCATCTAAAGTGGCTTTTGCAGATGACACTCTGCGCGTGACACGCGAGGTCGATGGTGGGTTAGAAACCATTTCCATGGGCTTGCCGGCGGTTGTTACCACCGATTTGCGACTCAATGAACCGCGCTACGTTACTCTGCCCAATATCATGAAGGCTAAGAAGAAAGTGCTGGACATTGTGAATCCGGAAGCATTGGGTGTTGACGTTACTCCGCATCTGAAAATCATCAAAGTAGAAGAGCCACCAAAACGGACTGCGGGCATTCTTGTTGCAGACGTTGCTGCGCTTGTGGATAAATTAAAAAATGAAGCGAAGGTAATTTAAATGGCCGCACTTGTTTTAGCAGAGCACGATAACCAGATCCTTAAGGCGGCTACGTTAAACACGGTAACCGCGGCGCTTGCTTGCAGCCCAGAAGTGGATATTTTGGTTACTGGTAGCAATGCCGGAGCTGTTGCTACTGCCGCAGCGGCGATTCCGGGTATTCGCAAGGTCATTCTGATTGATGATGCTGCGTTGCTGGATCAGCTAGCTGAGCCAGTGGCGGCACAAGTGTTGGCGCTGGCCAATGAATATGAACATCTCTTGGCAGCGGCTACCGCCCATGGTAAGAATGTGATGCCGCGGGTTGCCGCTAAATTGGATGTGGCTCAGGCATCCGATATCACGCAGGTGGTTAGCGCTGATACCTTTGCACGGCCCATATATGCTGGGAATGCCATCGCTACGGTGCAGTCGCTGGATGCAACTAAAGTACTGACGGTGCGCACCACTGGATTTGATGCAGCCAGTTCTACTGGCGGAAATGCAGCAATTGAAAAACGGGATGCTACTCCTGTTACTAGTAGCGCTACTTTTGTGGGCCGTGATTTAAGTAAGTCGGACCGCCCTGAGTTAACGGCTGCAAAAATAATCGTATCGGGTGGACGAGGTTTAGGTTCGGGCGAAAAGTATCAAGAGTTAATTGCACCCCTAGCAGATATACTCGGAGCCGCTTTAGGTGCATCCCGTGCAGCAGTTGATGCTGGTTATGTTCCTAATGACTATCAAGTCGGTCAGACCGGCAAGATTGTCGCACCCGACCTGTATGTTGCAGTTGGAATCTCTGGCGCTATTCAGCACTTGGCTGGCATGAAAGACTCGAAAGTGATTGTGGCGATCAATAAAGACGCCGAGGCACCGATTTTCGGTGTCGCTGATTACGGCTTGGTTGCCGATTTGTTTACGGCTGTGCCGGAGCTAACCAAGGCCTTAGAAAAGTAAATCCGATTTCAGTGGGGCTGATTAGCGGCCCCATTTTTTTATTGCGATAACTTGCGCGCTTCAATCAGTTGAGAGATAAAGAATTGCTCAAATGCAATTGCAAAAAAGCTCATCATTAAGGCTGCGCCAAACACGAGACAAAAAATCACTAGTAGGATGGTTGACCAGCCAGTTTGCGTTGCCTGTTCCGGCAAAATACCAGGATTGAATTCAGCATCCCAGCGCTCGCCACTGCGAAGACCGTATGCGATGGTGGTTAAGAAGCTGGCCTCAATAGAGATAAAGCCTAGGGTTAATAAAAACCAGCCGGCAAATGAGCCGAGTTCGGTTGTGCTTAAGATGATCCAGCCGCTGATGCCGCCGATGATAGCCGCGAATTGCAGCCAGCCCCAATATGATTTCAGGCCTTGCAAATAAAGGCAATTGAAGCCTGCGCCGGGAAAAAAGAAACCCAATGCGCAAAATAAAAATTTAGATCGAATCATCGTGTTACATCCTTATGCTTATTTCAATTTACCACTTTGCACAAAACGTAGTACATTCTGATCCCGTCCAATCAGGAGAAAGCGATCATCATCGCGCACTAAGCGTTGGTAGTCATTGAGTTGATATAAAAATGCACTTTCTAGCTCCGTGCGGTCGGCTGAACAGGCCATGCGGGTACTGGCAATCTTTTCAATACTGATGCCACGCTGATCCTCTGTAATCTGGGCTGTGAAACGATTGCATCCAGAAAAGCCGCTCACTGAATTAGTGCGGGCATCGAATTGAATTGCAATTGCCTGCGCATCCGAACCTGTGGGCAGGGGGCGTGGTCGAACCTCGCCTTTGCTATTGGGAGCCAAACTCCAGCGCTCTAGAATCCAAGTGCCGCTAAGTTCAATTGCCGGTGGACTGGTTCTAGCATTGCAGGGCGGCAATACGTGGGCGCAGCCAACTAGGAGGCTGAGGACCCCAAGCCCAGAAATGTGAGCCAGGCGAGAAAGATGTAAATTCCGTATTTGTGCCATTATTTTTTTAGTTAAATCATTGTTTTTATTGATATTTTATGTCTACTAGCACATGTTTACTTGTTTTCACCTACCCAGGGGTGGATCAAGCGCTACTTTTCGTCTAGAATATATGGTTTCCTGCTGATCATAGTGTCAGTATAAGTTCACGATTTACCACCGATTTCATTGGGTTGTATTCAACCTGTTTTAACTACCGATTTTAAGGAATAAGTATGGTCGTCATTCGACTGGCACGTGGCGGTTCAAAAAAACGCCCTTTTTACAGTATTGTTGCAACCGACAAGCGCAATCGTCGCGACTCGAATTTTATCGAGCGCATCGGTTATTTCAACCCATCTGCTGCTGAGTCTGAGCAGGCAATGCGTGTTGCGCAGGATCGCCTGACCTATTGGACTGGCGTAGGCGCGCAAGTTTCGCCAACCGTGAAACGCTTGATTAAAGATCATCCTGCTGCCTAAACTGCTGTCCACTTTGCGTTTGGACAGTTTTACATAGCATTGTTTTTTAAGGGAGGGTGTTGAATGAGTTCAGCTCTCCCAGAAGACTTAGTCGAGCTAGGTCTCATCCAAGATGCGCAAGGCCTGCGGGGCCAGATCAAAGTAAGGCCCTTTTCATCTGACCCGGTTGCGCTGCTGTCCACTAAATCCATTTGGCTTTCCCTCCTTAGTCCACAGTTGAGCAATGGTGCTCGCACTCCTGAAGCGCCAAGGCTGTATGCGGTGAATGGTGCCAAACTCCACAGTGGGTTTGTTGTCATGGGGCTTGAAGGTATTGTTGACCGTGATCAGGCATTGGCTGTCAAAGGTGCTCGGCTTTTGCTGAGCCGTGCTGCATTTCCGCAGGCAGAATCGAGCTCGTACTACTGGGTTGATTTACTGGGTTGCCAGGTCATTGGTAATGAGCAAGCCTCGCTCGGGCTTGTGACTGAAATGACCGAGAATGGCGCGCATGCCATTATGGCCGTTCAGGGTGGGAATCATATTCACTTCATTCCATTTGTTCCCGAGATCATTCAGGATGTGGATTTGACTAAAAAACAGATAACCGTCCAATGGAATGCCGATTGGTGATGGTTTTTTTTGGGGACACGCGTGCGCTTTGACGTTGTAAGCCTTTTTCCGGAGATGTTCTCTGCTTTAACGGAGTGGGGCGTCACTGGCCGAGCCTATCAGCGTGGCCTGACTTCACTGCGCCTTTGGAATCCACGGGACTATTCCCACGATCCCCGTAAAACCGTCGATGACCGAGCCTATGGCGGCGGTCCTGGAATGGTGATGATGGCAAAGCCCTTGGAAGATACGGTGGAGGCCATTAAGGCTGATCACCATGCAAGTAGCATCCAATCTGGCCCGATTTGCCTGCTCGCACCTCAGGGGGAACGTTTTTCTCAAAAGATAGCAAAAGATATAATCAGTTACGGTAATTTAACGTTTATTTGCGGTAGATACGAGGCAGTAGATCAACGCTTTGTTGATCGCCGGGTTGATTTACAGCTCTCCATCGGGGATTTTGTGGTTTCTGGCGGCGAATTACCGGCAATGACCATGATGGATGCGGTTATTCGGCTAATCCCAGGGGTGCTGGGGGACGAGGATTCCGCAGCGCAAGATAGCTTTATCAATGGCCTTTTGGACCATCCGCACTACACTCGCCCTGAAATATATGCAGAAATACCAGTACCGGACGTGCTTTTGGGCGGACATCACGCTAAAATATTGGATTGGCGTCGGCAAGAGTCGTTAAAGCTGACATCAAGATTGCGCCCAGACCTCATTGAGGATGCGCGCAAGAATGGGTTGCTTAGTGAAGAAGATGAACGTTTTTTATTGTTGTTGAAATAAAAAGTACTTCTTTACTAATCAAAATGAAATAACTGCATCCTCTGTCTGGTCCGATTGCCTTGGCAACGGGATAAACGCTGACATGATGTTTAAGGATAAAAAATGAATTTGATTGAAAAAATTGAGCAGGAAGAAATTGCTCGCCTCACCGCCAACAAGACTATTCCTAGTTTTGCGCCTGGCGATACCGTGATTGTTGGTGTCAACGTAGTTGAAGGTACCCGCAAGCGGACGCAGGCATTTGAAGGCGTGGTTATTGCCAAACGCAATCGCGGACTGAACTCTAGTTTTATCGTGCGTAAAATTTCATCGGGCGAGGGCGTAGAGCGTACCTTCCAAACTTACTCACCATTAATTGCAAGCATTGAAGTAAAGCGCCGCGGTGATGTACGCCGTGCCAAACTCTACTACTTGCGTGACCGTTCAGGCAAGTCAGCGCGTATTAAAGAAAAGCTGCAAGCGCGCGTTAAGCCAAGTGCTCAAGCTGCTGCAGAGTAAGCAATCATCTGCTTACAAGAAAAGGCGGCCGTGGTCGCCTTTTTTCTTAGCCGCATCGCATCGCTGGATCACCTAAAATAAACCATGCCCTCCACTATTGCATCTCCATCCCGCTTTGATCCTCAAATTGTGCCGATTGAGCGCTGTTGTACTGCGGATCCGCGCATTGCGGAACATGCCTTGTTAGCCGACGCTTTGCGTAGCCGTTTTTTGCAAACGCTGGACTGGTCCCCCGAGATTACCGATGAAAATCGCTATGCCTTGGCTGCGGATATTATTAGCACTCGATCAGCTAAGGGCCTTACAACCGATGCGGCAGTATTGATACCGGTATTAAAAAAGCCCGAGGGCTTATCCATTCTGCTAACCCAGCGCACCGATCATTTGCATGATCATGCTGGCCAAATTAGCTTCCCCGGTGGTCGTATGGATGTTGGGGATATTGATTTACGGGCCACGGCACTGCGCGAAAGCCAAGAGGAAATTGGCCTTGAATCCGGGCGCGTCGAGGTCATTGGCACCTTGCCGGAATACCTGACGGTATCGGGGTATCGCGTTACGCCAGTGGTCGCTTTGGTCGATCCGCAGCCCCACTATCCAGTTGACGCATTTGAGGTTGCCGACGTATTTGATGTCCCGCTCTCCTTTTTGATGGACCCGGCTAACCATCAAGTTCGGGTTTGGATGAACGGCGAGGAACGTCGCCGTTTTTATGCCATGCCCTATCAAGACCGCTTTATTTGGGGCGCCACGGCTGGCATGCTCAGAAACCTATATCATTTCTTAAAATTATGAGTTTTTTCTCCATCCTTCTCGCCTTAATTGCCGAACAATATCGGCCAGTAACTGCCAACCATTGGGTTCGGCGGATGAGCTCCGGCTGGCTCGATTGGGTTGCAAAGGAGTTTGGTGCAAAAAAAGAGCAGGGCGCATCTGCAGTAGGCGCGCGCATGGCTTGCTTGGTTGCCTTCATATTGCCTACGGTGATTATTTTTGTATTGCATGTGGCATTCATGCTGACCTACCCAGTACTAGCATTTTTCTTGAATGTCCTTGTTGTTTACCTTTTCTTTGGCTTTCGGCAATTTAGCCATTCGTTTACTGTCGTGCACATTGCGATTCAAAACCATGATTTACCTGCGGCTCGCGAGGCTTTGGCGCAGTGGTATGGACCAGAGCTTGATGCTAGCCATTTGAGCGAGGTTGAAGTGATTTCCTTTGCATTGGAAAAGGCCATTATTGGCGCGCATCGCCACGTTCTTGGCGTGCTCTTTTGGTTCCTGGTGCCCATCGGTCCGGCTGGAGTAGTGCTTTACCGCTTTGCAGATACCGCATCGCAGCGCTGGACGCAGTTGGGTGACTTTCATTTGAGCCAGGCGGCACGTCATTTCTTTTATGTATTGGATTGGGTCCCAGCGCGCATGACGGCGATGACATTTGCCATCGTAGGTAATTTTGAGGGAGCAGTGTACTCCTGGCGTTATCTGACACAAAAGTGGAGCGATTCATTAACCGCAGTCATCCTCGCAGCAGGAAGTGGCGCATTGGGCGTGCGCTTAGGTGAGCCATTGAGCGAGCCAGACAGCGACGAAGCCCTGCGCATGGCTGAAGCAGGTGAATCCGCAGTCTATGAGGTAGGACTAGAGCCAAGCGAACGCACCATGCGCTCTGCTATTGGCTTAGTGTGGCGCACGGTTATTTTTTGCTTGGTTTTGTTAGCGATGTTGACCATCGCTCTTTGGCTTGGGTAATTCCCTGAACCTGGACATCTGCAGTCTTAGAATCCGAGCGTAACTGACGAAATAAATTGAGCCGTTCGGCAGTAATCTGATTCTTATCGACCGCATCGCGAATCGCGCAGTCAGGCTCAGTCAGGTGCACGCAGTTATGAAAGCGGCATTGGCCCAATACGCTTTTAAATTCACGAAAAGCATGCTGCAACTCACTCACCGATAGGTGGGCCAAGCCAAACTCCTGAAAGCCTGGTGAGTCAATCAGTGCGCCTAACTGACCTTGTTGATCACGTCCCCAGTCTGGTAAATCGTAGTAACGGCATGCGGTAGTGGTGTGCTTTCCGGTATCGAGTCGAACGGAATATTCTTGCGTAACTGCGGCAGCATCCGGCACCCAAGCATTGAGTAAAGTGGACTTGCCCATACCAGACTGACCAACCAAAGCCGATACTTTTCCACACAAAGCGGATTGTAAGGATGCCATGGACACGGGATCAAACTTAGCCGAGACCTCGGTGACGGGGTATCCCATACGTGCATAGGGCGCAACGAGCTTGCGCGCCATCGGTAGACTATCTTGCAGATCGCATTTATTCAGAATGATGTGGAGCCCAATGTCGTGGGCCTCGGCAGCAACGACCGCACGACCCAGTAGGTCTGGCGAGAATGCGGGTTGGGTTGCCAGCACAACTAAGATTTGATCAACATTGGATGCAATTAATTTACTCTTAAAGGCATCCGAACGGTAAAGCAGATTCCGCCGCTCTTCAATTTGAATGATTCGCGCCTGATCGGGCGAGGTACTTTCTAACAGCAGACGGTCACCGACCGCACCAACGTGCTGCTTGGCTGGAGTGCTGACCTGAATTAAGGGGCCGCCATGCGAGCCATCGGGCGCTATTCTTTCGGCGAGGTAATGCCGACCGTAGGAGGCGATGAGAAGGGCACGAAATTGCTCCATGCAATCCGTTTAGGCTTGACTTAAGCGCTGTAGGTTGGCAATGCGTAGCGGTGCGGGCGGATGGGAGCTGTAGAACGCGGTATAAATCGGATCAGGTGTGAGGGTTGATGCATTGTCTTGGTAAAGCTTCACGAGGGCCGAGATCAAATCGCTTGCCGATGCTTTCTCTGCTGCAAAACCATCGGCTTCGTATTCGTGCTTGCGTGAGGCAAGGCTACTGAGGGGTGTGAAGAAAAACCCAAATACCGGTGAGACCAACATAAAGAGCGCTAGTGCTAGGCCACCGTTATAGCCCTCTAGGCTTGGCGTGACACCCAGGTCAATGTAAAACCAGGCTTGTGTACTGATCCAGCCGAGCAGAGCGAGCATCGCAAAGCTCATCGCAAACGAAACCAATAAACGCTTGCGAATGTGATTGCGTTTGTAGTGCCCCAGCTCATGTGCAAGTACTGCTTCTACTTCGCCTGGATTTAGTTTCTCAATCAAGGTATCAAAGAAAACAATGCGCTTGGCTTTACCGATACCAGTGAAGTAGGCATTACCATGGGCACTGCGTTTGCTGCCATCCATGACAAATAAGCCTTTGCTAGCGAAGTCACAGCGCTGAAGTAGACCCTCGATCTGGGTTTTTAGCGGACCCTCTTCCAAGGCTTTAAATTTATTAAACAAGGGCGCAATAAACGTAGGAAAGAGCCAAAGCAGCAGGGCATTAAACACGGTCCATACCGCCCAAGCCCATAGCCACCAGAGGCTTCCTGCTTCTGCCATTAAGCTCAAAACAACCCACAGTAAAGGTAAGCCTAGGGCTGCTCCAAGCGCAACACCTTTGGCCATATCCAAAACAAAAAGGGTAGGAGTCATACGATTAAATCCATACGCAGCCTCAATCCCAAACTGCTTATGCCAGGTGAAGGGGAGATCCAAAATCCCAGAAATCAAAAAGATCGAGCAAAGCAATGCCATTTGTTGGGCGATACCATTGCCTAACAGATCGGTTAGCGCTTGATTAAGGTATTCCAAGCCGCCCAATAAGGTAAAGGCGATGAGCACAACTGCACTAAACGCGTTTTCGAGTAAACCCAACTTTAGCTTGGCAATCGTGTAGTCTGCAGCCTTTTGATGCTCACTTAATGTGATACTCTGCGCAAACTCTTCCGGAACCGTTTCACGGTGAGCGGCAACGTGGCGAATTTGCCGCTGGGCAAGCCAGTGACGCACGCCAAAACTCAAAATAAAAAACAATACGAAAGTGGTTGTAAATAGCATTATTCGATTGTAATTTATATAAAACTCCCCACGGGAGTTTGAGCTAAACTCAGGGTTAAAGGCCTGTAGGCGCATACATTGCGCCCGTTTTTTTGACTGTACGAAAGGAGACCATGAAAAATACGATCGACCTAAAATTCCTGGAAAATTTTTCAGCTGCTTGGAATAGTCATGATATTGATGCATTGATGTCATTCATGACAGAAGATTGTATTTTTGAAACGGCTACAGGAAGCCATGTTTATGGCAATCGATTTACTGGCCATGAACAGGTGCGAAAAGCATTTGAGTCAGCATGGACTCAGTTTCCGGATGCGCAATGGCTTGACGCAACCCATTTTGTCTTCGGCGACAGTGGAGTATCGGAATGGCGATTTTGTGGAACTGATCTCAAGGGCGTCAAGTTTGAGGCTAATGGCGTCGATATTTTTACGTTCAGAGATGGCAAAATTTTCAAAAAGAATGTCTTTCGAAAGCAAATTAGCTCTTAATTGATTTAGCCATGCATAAACACGTAAGCCCACAAAAAAGAGAATACGATCCGAAGTATGACCCCCTGACAGGAGAGTCTATTGGAGTGAATACTGCCTACGCGCCGACGTATTGGGCGGCTACAGCAGGTGAGCCACCTGAAGACGATGGACCCGTTTTGGCTGATATGGAGGTAGATGTCGTCATTGTCGGCTCTGGGGCGACGGGATTATCGTCTGCACTGTATTTAGCAAAAGAACATGGAATTAAGGCAACAATCCTAGAGGCGAATCAATTGGCTTGGGGATGCTCTAGTCGCAATGGTGGGCAGGGTCAAAATGCAAGTGGTCGTTTAAGCCGCTCCCAGTGGATTAAGCGATGGGGTATGGATACGGCCAAGCGTTTAGATGCTGAAATACGACTCGGTTTCGAGAATTTCAAAGAATTAACGCGCGAGTTTGATTGCGAGGCAACGGATACCGGCCACCTTTATGTGGCCCATCGCCCCGAAAAAATGGATTACTTGAGGCGGGAGGCTGAGGTTCGCCGCACTATTTTTGGATACGACACGCAGATCCTATCCCGTGAAGAAATCAAAGAACGTTATTGCGATGATCATGACGCTCACGGCGCTTTACTTGAGAGTGAGGGTGTTGGCATTCACCCCCTTAAGTTTAATTTTGGTTTAATGCGCAAAGCACGTGCCCTAGGTGTGCGTATCCATACCTCTTCTCCGGTATTACGCTCGGAGACTCAAAATGGATTAAATATTTTGCATACTCCCAGGGGTATAGTGCGTGCAAAGCGTGTCGCTTTTTGTACCGGGGGATATATTGAACAAAAAGTTGAGGCCACTCTCAAAAATAAAATTCTCCCCATTTTGTCTAATTCAGTGGTGACAAGGCCGCTTAGCCCAGAAGAAATTGAAGCAACCGGCTTTAAGTCCAATATTTTTATTACCGATACGCGCACGCTGCGTTTTTATTACCGCTTGTTAAAGGATAATCGCCTCCAAATTGGAAGTCGTAGTGCTGTGAGCGGGCGCGAAGCAGAGGGCTCATCCCATCTTAAGTTATTAAC